>NZ_BAAAMR010000039.1:0-80585 GCF_039529375.1 Actinomadura napierensis | reverse complement strand
TTTCACCGCGGAGCGCCAGCGGAGCGGGAAACGGCCTGTTGGTCGCAACGGGGGTTCCAGGGGGTCGCCCCCCTGGGCTACACAGTTACCGGGAGCCAGGCGGGGCGGGCGGCCTCGTAGTCGGTGATGGCGTCGCCGTGGCGGAGGGTCAGGCCGATGTCGTCCAGGCCCTCCATGAGGCGCCAGCGGGTGTAGTCGTCGATCTCGAAGGTCGCGGTGTCGGCGCCCCAGCGGACCTCGCGCTTCTCCAGGTCGACGGTGATCTCCAGGGCGGGGTCCTTCTCGGTGGCGCTCTGGAGGGCCTCGACCTGCGCGTCGGTCAGCACGACCGGCAGCAGCCCCATCTTGGTGGAGTTGTTGCGGAAGATGTCGCCGAAGCGCGGCGCGATCACGACGCGGAAGCCGTACTGCTGCAGGGCCCAGACGGCGTGCTCGCGGGACGAGCCGGTGCCGAAGTCGGGGCCGGCGACCAGGACGCCTGCGCCCTCGTACCGGGGCTGGTTCAGCACGAAGCCGGGGTCCTCGCGCCAGGCGGAGAACAGGCCCTTGTCGAAGCCGGTGCGGCTGACCTGCTTGAGCCAGACGGCCGGGATGATCTGGTCGGTGTCGACGTTGCTGCGCCGCAGCGGGACGGCGCGTCCGGTGTAGGTGGTGAAGGCTTCCATGGCTCGGACTCCTTAGAGGTCGGCGGGAGCGGCCAGGCGGCCGGTGACGGCGGTGGCGGCGGCGACGGCGGGCGACACCAGGTGCGTGCGGCCGCCGGGGCCCTGCCGGCCCTCGAAGTTGCGGTTGGACGTGGAGGCGCTGCGCTCGCCCGGGGTGAGCTTGTCGGGGTTCATCGCCAGGCACATCGAGCAGCCGGCCTCGCGCCATTCGGCGCCGGAGGCGGAGATGACCTGGTCGAGGCCCTCCTCCTCGGCCTGCTTCTTGACCTTCATCGAGCCGGGGACGACCAGCATCCGGACGCCGTCGGCGACCCTGCGGCCCTCCAGGACGCCCGCGACGGCCCGCAGGTCCTCGATGCGGCCGTTGGTGCAGGAGCCGACGAAGACGGTGTCGACCTTGATGTCGCGCAGCGGCGTGCCGGCGGTGAGGCCCATGTACTCCAGGGCGCGCTCGGCGTTCTGCCGCTTCGCCGGGTCGTCGATGGACGCGGGGTCGGGCACGGACTCGCCGAGCGGCAGGCCCTGGCCGGGGTTGGTGCCCCAGGTGACGAACGGGGTCAGCCCGGCCGCGTCGATCACGACCTCCTTGTCGAAGGCCGCGTCGTCGTCGGTGCGCAGGGACGTCCAGTACTCGACGGCCTGGTCCCAGTCGGCGCCCTGCGGGGCGTTCGGGCGGCCCTCGAGGTAGGCGAACGTGGTCTCGTCCGGGGCGATCATCCCGGCGCGGGCGCCGGCCTCGATGGACATGTTGCAGACCGTCATGCGGCCTTCCATCGACAGCGAGCGGATCGCCTCGCCGCGGTACTCGATGATGTGGCCCTGCCCGCCGCCGGTGCCGATCTTGGCGATGATCGCGAGGATCAGGTCCTTGGCGGTGACGCCCTCGGGCAGCGCGCCGTCGACGGTGACCGCCATCGTCTTCGGCTGGATCTGCGGCAGCGTCTGCGTGGCGAGGACGTGCTCGACCTCGCTGGTGCCGATGCCGAAAGCCAGCGCGCCGAACGCGCCGTGCGTGGAGGTGTGCGAGTCGCCGCACACGACGGTCATGCCGGGCTGGGTCAGGCCGAGCTGCGGGCCGATGACGTGCACGATGCCCTGGCCGTCGTCGCCCATGGGGTGCAGCCGGACGCCGAAGTCGGAGCAGTTCTTGCGCAGCGTCTCGACCTGGGTGCGCGACACCGGGTCGGCGATCGGCTTGAGCAGGTCCGTGGTCGGGACGTTGTGGTCCTCGGTGGCGATGGTCAGGTCGGGGCGGCGCACCTGGCGGCCGGCCATCCGCAGCCCGTCGAACGCCTGGGGGCTGGTGACCTCGTGCACCAGGTGCAGGTCGATGTAGAGGAGGTCGGGCTCACCCTCGGCACGCCGTACGACGTGCGCGTCGTACACCTTTTCGGCCAATGTACGGCCCATCACACCCACCTCACCTGTCATGATCGTCCGGCGCGCCGTCGCGCCGGGGTCCGGTCCGGTTGATTTGCATCTCAAATTACGAGACGGCAATATCAAGACATGGACAACTCTAGCGGAGTCGGCGTACTTGACAAAGCGGTTCTCGTGCTGAACGCGCTCGAGGCCGGCCCCGCCTCACTCGCGCAGCTCGTGCAGACCACCGGCCTCGCCCGCCCGACGGCCCACCGGCTCGCCGTCGCGCTGGAGCACCACCGGCTCGTCCACCGCGACACCCAGGGCCGGTTCATCCTCGGCCCCCGCCTCGCCGAGCTCGCCGTCGCCGCCGGCGAGGACCGCCTCCTCGCCATCGCGCAGCCCATCCTCGCCCAGCTGCGCGACCACACCGGCGAGAGCGCGTCCCTCTTCCGCCGCCAGGGCGACGTCCGCGTCTGCGTCGCCGCCGCCGAGCGCACCAGCGGCCTGCGCGACACCATCCCGGTCGGCGCCGCCCTCCCGATGACCGCCGGGTCCGCCGCGCAGATCCTGCTGGCCTGGGAGGAGCCCGACCGGATGCACCGCGGGCTGCGCGGCGCCAAGTTCGAGGCCACCACGCTCGCGTCCGTCCGCCGCCGCGGCTGGGCCCAGTCGGTCGGCGAGCGCGAGCAGGGCGTCGGGTCGGTCTCCGCCCCCGTCCGCGGCGCCGGCGGCCGCGTCATCGCCGCCGTCTCCGTCTCCGGCCCCCTCGAGCGCCTCACCCGCTCCCCCGGCCGCCTGCACGCCGCCCCCATCGTCGCCGCCGCCGAGAAGATCAGCGAGGGCATGCGGCGGAGTTGACCGGGGGGGCGACCCCCGCCCCCCCGTCACGGCGCAGTGATCCGTCAGGCTCGGAGGGTCTGCATCAGGTCGTCGACGTGGGCGCGGAAGAGGGCGGGCATGTCGATGCCGTCCTGGTCGAGCAGCCACTGGGTCTGCAGGCCGTCCATGATCGCGATGATGCGGGCGGCGGTGGCATCGGCGTCGAGGTCGGCGCGCAGGTCGCCGGCGTCGGCGGCGCGGCGCAGCGCGTCCGCGACCCAGGTGCGCAGCCGGACGTAGCGGGCGCGGGCCCACGCGCGCGCGGGGTGGTCGGCGGTGACCGCCTCGCTCGTCAGCACCACGAACAGCCGGACGAGCTCGGGCGTGCGGCTGTTGTGCTCGACGACCCGGACCAGCGCGGCGAGCACGTCCAGGCCGCCGTCCGCGTCGTCGCCGTCGAAGAAGCGCTCCATGTCGCGCCGGTCGCGCAGTTCGAGGACGGCGACGAGCAGCTGCTCCTTGGTGCGGAAGTGGTGCAGCAGGCCGGGCTGGGACAGCCCGGCGCGTTCGGCGACGCGCGCGAGCGAGGTGCCGCGGTAGCCGTGCTCGGCGAACTCCTGCGTCGCGATGTGCAGGATGCGCTCGCGTCGGGCGTCGCCGGCGGCGTAGCCGCGCCGCCGGTCCGTGCTGGTCGTCACGTCACCTCACTCTACGCAGATCTAGATATAACGTACAGATAACAAACCTACCGAGTGCTCGGTATCGCGAAATAGGGTGAGCTTCGTTCGGAAACGTCCAGGAGGAGGTTCGATGTCCGTCGACGAGTCCGGCCTGCGCAAGCGGCTCGCGGAACTGACGCTCGAGGAGAAGGTCCATCTGCTGACCGGGGCCGACTTCTGGTCGCTGCGCCCGATCCCCCGGATCGGACTGCGGAAGGTGGTGCTGTCGGACGGCCCGAGCGGCATCCGCGGCACCGCCTGGGACGAGCGGAGCACGAGCCTGCTGTTCCCGAGCCCGACGGCGCTGGCCGCGACGTGGGACCCGGACCTCGCCGAGCGGGCGGGACGGCTGAACGGGGCCCAGGCCAGGGACAAGGGCGTGCACGTCCAGCTGGCGCCGACGATCAACCTGCACCGGACGCCGCTCGGCGGGCGGCATTTCGAGAACTACTCCGAGGACCCGCTGCTCACCGCGCGGATCGGCGTCGGGTTCGTCCGGGGCGTGCAGTCGGCCGGGGTGGCGGCGACGGTGAAGCACTTCGTCGGCAACGACTCCGAGACCGCCCGGATGTCCTACGACGCCCGCATCGGCGACGAGGCGCTGGACGCGGTGTACATGCGCCCGTTCGAGGACGCGGTGAAGGCCGGCGCGTGGGCGGTGATGGCCGCCTACAACCAGGTCAACGGCACGACGATGACGGAGAACCGGGCGCTGCTGACCGGTGTGCTGAAGGAGCGCTGGGGCTTCGACGGCGTGCTGATGTCGGACTGGACGGCGATCCGCTCCACCGCGGCCAGCGCCAATGCCGGGATGGACCTGGAGATGCCGGGCATGCCCGGCAACGCGTGGCGGGGGAAGCTCGTCGACGCCGTCCGCGGCGGCGAGGTCGCCGAGGACCTGATCGACGACAAGGTGCTGCGGATCCTGCGGCTCGCCGCGCGGGTCGGCGCGCTCGAAGGGTTCCCCGAGCCGGTGTCCGTGACGACGCCCGCCGACGCGCCCGCCCAGTTGCGCGCCCTGGCGGCGCGCGCGTGCGTGCTCCTGCGCAACGAGGGCGGCGTGCTCCCGCTGAACGTGCCCCGCAAGCTGGCGCTGATCGGCCCGAACGCGGTGCGGTTCAGCGCGCAGGGCGGCGGCAGCGCCCATGTGAACCCCGAGCACGTCGTCTCGCCGGTCGACGGGCTGCGGCGCGCGCTCGGCGCCGACACCGAGCTGACCGTGCGCGCGGGCGTGTACCCGCACGAGCGGCTGGCGGCGCTGCCGCTGGACATGGCCGCCGACCCGGAGACCGGCGAGCCGGGGGTGCGCCTGGAGTTCATCGACGCCGACGGCGCGATCCTCGACTCCGAGCACCGCAAGGCCGCGCGCTTCATGTTCTTCGAGGGCGTCCCGGACGCCACGGCCCAGATCGTCGTCCGCGCCGAGGTGACGCCCGCCGCCGACGGCGTGCACACCTTCGCGGTCGCCGGCGTCGGCGAGTACGACGTGCGCGTCGCGGACACGGCGGCGACGGTCAACCTGGCGCTGGACGGCGGCGACCCGGTCGAGGCGATGATGCGCCCGCCGGAGCACCGCGTCGAGGTGCGGCTCGCGGCCGGCCGCCCGGTCCCGGTGGAGCTGCGGCGCGCCTACCGGTCCGGGTCCTTCCTGACCGCGTTCGGGATCGGCTACCACGAGCCGCACCTGCCCGAGGACGAGGAGCTGGCCGCGGCGGTCGAGGCCGCCCGCGCCGCCGACGTCGCGATCGTGATCGTCGGCACCAACGACGACGTGGAGAGCGAGGGCTTCGACCGGACGACGCTCGCGCTGCCCGGCCGCCAGGACGAGCTGGTCTCCGCCGTCGCCGCGACCAACCCGCGCACCGTCGTGGTGGTGAACGCGGGCGCGCCCGTGCTGATGCCGTGGCGGGACGAGGTCGCGGCGGTGCTGTGGGCGTGGCTGCCCGGGCAGGAGGGCGGCGACGCCATCGCCGACGTCCTCACCGGCGCCGCCGAGCCGGGCGGCCGGCTGCCCACCACGTTCCCGGAGGCGGAGGACGGCATCCTGTCGCCGGTCCCCGCAGAGGACGGGTCGCTGCCGTACGCCGAGGGCGCCGCGATCGGCTACCGGCACTACGCGCCCGGCCAGGTCGCGTACCCGTTCGGGCACGGCCTGGGTTACACGACGTGGGAGTACGAGTCGCTGTCGGTGGCGGACGGGGTGGCGGAGGTGACGGTCCGCAACACCGGTGACCGGCCGGGGCGCGAGGTCGTCCAGTGCTACGCCTCGTCGGACGCGCTGCCGCTCCGGCTCGCCGGGTTCGCGGTCGCGGAGGCCGCGGCGGGCGAGCGGGCGACCGTCCGGGTCCCGCTGGACGAGCGGCTGCCCGGCGGGTGCGCGCTGCGCGCCGGACGCTCCGTCACCGACCTCCGGCTGACCGCCTGACGCCGGGGTCCGGGCCGTGCCGGGGCGGGGGCCCGGCACGGCCCGGACCAGGTCCGACAAAGCACCGCATCTCGGACCACCTTTGAAGAGTGCCCGTATCCGCCCGTGCCCCCTGGATAGCGTTGACCTCCGGACAAGGGGGTGCGCGGTGCAGATCTCCGAGCTCAGCGATCGCAGCGGCCTGACGGTCCAGACGATCAAGTTCTACATCCGGGAGGGCCTCCTTCCGAAGGGCTCGGTGGTGAGCGCCACCCGCGCGGAGTACGACCACCGGCACCTGGAGCGGCTGCGGCTGATCAGCGCGCTGCGCGAGGTCGGCGACCTGCCGGTCGCGGCGATCCAGCGGATCGTCGAGGCGATCGAGGACGAGCGGATCAGCCTGCACGAGCTGTTCGGCACCGCCCAGTACGCCATCGGCCCGCACGTCGCCGCGCCGCACGACCCGCACTGGCGGGCCGCCCGCCAGGACGTCGACGCGCTCGTCCGCGAGCTCGGCTGGGCGGTCGGCGACCGCTCCCCCGCCCGCGACCTGCTCGCGCACACCTTCGTGGCGCTGCGCCGGCTCGGCTTCCCGATCACCCTCTCCGACCTGCGCCCCTACGTGAAGGCCGCCGCCGAGGTCGCCGACCACGAGATCGGCCGCGTCGCCGACGGCGCCCCGCGCGCCCGGACGGTCCACACCCTGCTCGTGTCCACCGTCCTGTACGAGCAGGTCCTGACGGCCCTGCACCGGCTGGCCCAGGAGAACGCCTCCGCGCGCCGTTTCGGCTGACGCGAGCGGGCGAGTCATGTGGGCTTCGCATGGCGGATCTGCGAAACCTGCGCTGGTGGCATGGCTCGGCGGCGCCTAGCGTCGGCCGCACCATGACACGAATCGCTTTTCTCGGACTGGGGCGCATGGGCGCCCCGATGGCCGGCCGGCTGATCGCGGTCGGCCACGACGTGGCGGTGTGGACCCGGACCGCGGCCAGGGTCCCGGCGGAGTTCGGCGCGGCGCTCGCGGCGTCGCCCGCCGGGGCCGCCGCCGGCCGCGACCTCGTCATCACCATGCTCACCGACGCGGACGCCGTCGAGGACGTGCTGTTCGGACCCGGCGGGGCCGCGGCGGCGCTGGAGCCCGGGGCCGTGGTCGCCGACGCGTCGACGATCGGCCCGGACGCCGCGCGCCGCGTCCGGGCGCGGCTGCCGGACGGCGTCGGCTACGTCGACGCTCCCGTGGTGGGCAGCGTCCCGCAGGCGGAGGCCGGCGAACTGGAGATCCTGGCGGGCGGCGCCGGCGACGAGCTCGCCCGCTGCGCCGGCGCGCTGGAGGCGCTCGGCCGGGTCCGGCACGTGGGCCCGCCCGGGTCCGGCGCCGCGCTGAAGCTCGTCGCGAACGCGACGCTGGTCGCGAACTTCGCCGTGCTCGGCGAGGCGCTGGCGCTCGCCGACGGGCTCGGCCTCGACCGCGGGCTCGTGCTGGACGTGCTGTCCCGCACGAGCGCGCAGGCCCGGCGGCTGCGGGACGCGGTGCCCGGCGCGCCGCCGCGCTTCACTGTCGCGCTCGCCGCCAAGGACCTCGGCCTCGCGCTCGACGTCCCGGGAGCCCCGGAGGCGGGCGTCCTCGCCGCCGCACGCGCACACGCGTCCGCCGCACTGGCCGACGGCCTCGGCCCGCACGACCTCATCGCACTCGCAGACCACGCACGGAAGGAATCTCAATGACTGAGTCAAGCCGGGTGCGTGACCGGCGGGGTGGAGGTGAATGTCCGGTTGTCGCGCAACATCGCCCACAGCACGTCGACGCGGCGACGGGCCAGCGCCATGATCGCCTGGGTGTGGATCAGTCCTTCGGAGCGTTTGCGCAGGTAATAGTCGCGCGACGGGCCGGAATGGATCATGGCGGTCTGGGCGGCCAGGTAGAAGATGTGCCGCAGGCGCCGGTTGTAGTTGCGGGGGCGGTGCAGGTTGCCGGTGCGGCGGCCCGAGTCGCGCGGCACCGGCGCCAGCCCGGCGTGCGCGGCCAGGCGCCCCGCGCCGGCGTAGCCGGACAGGTCACCGACGATCGCGATGAACTCCGCGCCCAGGATCGGGCCCATGCCCGGCATGGACTCGATGATCTCGGCACGCGGGTCGGCGCGGAAGGTGTCGCGGATCTGACCGTCGGTGCCGGTGATCTGGGCATCCAGCTCCAGCAGCCGGTGCGCCAGGTCCCGCACCAGCGCCGCCGCCCGCTTCTCGCCCGGCAGGGTGGTGTGCTGGGACTGGGCGGCCGCGACGGCCTTGGCGACGGCCTTGGCGGCGACCTGGTCGGCGCCGCGCACCTTGCGGCGGGCCAGCCAGCTCGTCAAGCGGTTGACGCCGATGCGGCGCAACGCGGCCGGGGTCTGGTACTCGGTCAGCATCACGATCGGGCCCTTGGCGGCCGAGTAGTCCAAGGCGCGCTCCAGCGCGGGGCAGATGCCCAGCAGCAGGTCCCGCAGCCGGTTGACCAGCCGGACCCGGTCGGCGATCAGGTCGGCGCGGTGCCCGGTCAGCAGCCGCAGCTCGGCGACCAGCTCGGCGGGCCGAGCCAGCGGAATCAGGTCACGCCGGCGCATCCGGGCGGTGTCGGCGATGATGCGGGCGTCCTTGGCGTCGGTCTTGCCCTCGCCGCGGTAGGTGCCGGCCATCCGGTTGACGGTCCGGCCGGGCACGTAGACCACCTCCTGGCCGTGCGCGACCAGCAGCGCGACCAGCAACGCCAGCAGCAGGGTCGCGGCCTTGCCGGAGATGTCGACGGCCCACACCGCCTCGTCGGCGAGCTCGGCGACGACGGCGATCATCTCCAGGATCGCAGCCTCGTCGTTGAAGACCTTGCGCGAGAGCAGCTTGCCGCCCTCGCCGTCCAGGGCGACCGCCCAGTGGTGCCCCTTGCCGGCGTCGATACCGACCCAGACCCGTGTCCTCGGTCCACTCAACCGTCCTGCTCCGTTCCGCCGTGACCAGCACTGTCGTGGTCCACGGAGCACTCCGCCACCAGGTCCCTAACCAGCGATGTCCGCAGCTCTCAATCAGCGGTCGGAGCGTCCTGAAGGACCGGGCGGCCATTCCTTTCAAGCCATGCCAACGGCAATCACCCCATCAGCCACACCCGGTCCTCCGGGACCGCCAACATTCTTAGGGACTCCCCTATGCGCGTCACGCTCGGCAACCCCGCCACCGTCCCGCCGCCGCCGAACCCCTTCTACTCGCACACCGCGCACGTCACGGCCGGGCCGATGCTGTACGTGTCGGGGCAGATCGCGCTCACCGAGGACGGGAAGGTCGACGCGCCCGGCGACATGGCCCGGCAGTCCGAGGTGATCTTCTCGCTGCTGGAGCGGATCCTCGCGGCGCACGGCGCCGGGTTCGCGGACGTGGTCAACGTCCGGACGTTCGTCACCGATCTGAGCCGGGTCGCCGAGTACGGCGCCGTCCGGCAGCGGTACTTCCCCGGCACCGCGCCCACCAGCACGACCGTCGAGGTCGCCCGGCTGTTCCACCCGGACGCCCTGCTGGAGGTCGAGGTGGTCGCCGCCCTCCCCTAACCCGGCTCGGCGGCGACGGCCCGCAGGTCCTCCAGGAACGCGGTGACCGCCGGGGACCTGCGGGCGTGCCGCCCGACGGCGGCGTGCACGGCGCGGCTCGGCTGCTCGGGGGCGAGCGGCCGCAGCACGACGCGGTCGCGCGCCGCCGCTGCCGCCGCGAGCGCGGGCACGAGGGTGACGCCGAAGCCCGCGGCGACCAGGCCCAGCTTGGAGATCCACTCGGCCGCCCGCAGCGGCGTGCGCGGCTCGAACCCGGCGGCCTCGCAGCGGGCGCGCAGCGCGGCGACGGCGTCGGGCGTGTCGGCGACGATCCACGCCTCGCCTGCCAGCTCGCCCAGCGGGACGCGGTCCAGCGCGGCCAGCGGGTGCCCCGACGGCAGCGCGACGAGCAGCGCGTCGTCCAGCAGAGCGACCAGGTCCCCGGCGGGCAGCGCGGGGACGACGTGGGTGCTGACGACGGCGACGTCGAGGTCGCCGCCGTCCAGCAGCGCCAGCAGCCGGTCGGTGGTGCCCTCGCGCAGCGCGAGGCGCACGCCGGGGTGCCGGTCGCGGAACCGGGCCAGGGCGCGCGGGACCAGCGCCGCGTTCGCGGTGGGGAACGCGCCGACCCGCAGCGTCCCGGTGTCGAGGCGGCGCAGCCCCTCCATCGCGCGGGCCGTGTCGGCGAGCCGGTCCAGCAGGGCGCGGGCGTGCGGGAGCAGGTGCTCGCCGGCGGGGGTGGGGCGCACGCCGCGGGCGCCGCGCGCGAACAGCTCGACGCCGCAGGCGTCCTCCAGCGCGGCGATCTGCCGGGACACCGCGGACTGGGTGTAGCCGCCCGCCGCCGCGGCGGCCGTGAACGAGCCGAGGTCGGCGACGGCGACGAGGGTCCGCAGCAGGAGCGGATCGAGCGAATCGGCGCGCATCCCCGGAGGATAAGCGGCGCGTCGGCCGCGGGATCGGCTTGGTAGGCTTCTGCTCCTCTCCTCCTCCATCCCCGCAGGTCCCACCGAGGTCGCCCATGTCCGGAAGCCGCCCGTTCGTCAGCATCGCCACGGACTTCGGCGCCGCCTACACCTCGATCTGCGCCGGGGTCGTGTACACGATCGCGCCCGACGCGAACGTGCTGGTGCTCAGCGACGAGATCACGCCGTTCGACGTGGTGGAGGGCGCGATGCTGCTTCGGCAGGCGCTGCCCTACCTACCGGTCGGCGTGCACACCGGCATCGTGGACCCGGGCGTCGGGACCCCGCGCCGCCCGGTCGCGATCGAGACCGGCCGCGGCGACGTGCTGGTCGGGCCGGACAACGGTCTTCTGGTGCCGGCGGCGGAGGCGCTCGGCGGGATCGTCCGGGCGCACGCGCTGGAGAACCCGGCGTACCGGCTGCCGGAGGTGTCGACGTCGTTCCACGGGCGCGACATCTTCTCCCCCGCCGCCGCGCACGTCGCGACCGGCGTCGACGTCGCCGACCTCGGCGCGCCGGTCGAGCCGCTGCCGCTGGACCTGCCGGCCGCGGTCGCCGCGGACGGCGAGCTGACCGTCCCCGTGCTGTACACCGACCGGTTCGGCAGCCTGGTGCTGGGCGCGGAGCGCGACGATCTCGCCGCCGCGTTCGGCGCGCTGGAGCCCGGCACTCCCCTCGACATCGAATGGAGCGTTCCAGACGGGGCGTCCCGCACCGCCCGCGTCCCGTTCGAGCGGACCTTCGGCAGCGTCGCCGCCGGCGAGCCGCTGCTGTGGATCGACTCCTCCGGCTGGCTCGGCCTCGGCGTCAACCAGGGACGCGCCGCCGACGTCCTCGGCCTGGCGGGCGCCCGGACCGTCACCCTGCGCACCACCACCGGGCGCACCGCCCCGCAGTCCTGATCACCAACCCCCGCATCGCTGGAGGCACCCCCGTGACCCGCCGACCCCTCGTGGCCGCCCTGACCGGCGTCGCCGCGCTGACCCTCGCCGTCACCGCCTGCGCTCCGCAGGACGACGGCGACTCCACCGCCTCGGCGAGCAAGAGCCCCGCGTCCTGCACCAAGGACACGCTGCCCCTGAAGACACCCGGCAAGCTCACGGTCGCGACCGACAAGCCCGCGTTCGAGCCGTGGTTCAAGAACGACGCCCCGTCCAACGGGCAGGGCTTCGAGAGCGCGGTCGCGTACGCCGTCGCCGGCAAGCTCGGCTTCACCAAGGACCAGGTGAGCTGGACGACCCAGTCGTTCGAGTCGTCGTACGCGCCGGGCCCGAAGAACTTCGACTTCGATATCAACCAGATCTCAGCCACCCCGGCCCGTGAGAAGGCCGTGGCGTTCAGCGACGGCTACTACGACGTGCAGCAGGGCGTCGTGGCGCTCAAGGACGGCAAGTTCGCGAACGCGACGGGCATCGCGGACCTGAAGAAGGCGCGCATCGCCGTGCAGGTCGGGACGACCGCGCTGCAGGCGGTGCAGAACCAGATCAAGCCGGACGACCAGCCGAAGATCTTCAACACGCAGATCGACGCGGTCAACGCGCTGAAGAACAAGCAGGTCGACCTGCTGCTGGTCGACCTGCCGACCGCCTTCTACGTCACCGCCGCGCAGATCGACGACTCGAAGATCGTCGGGCAGCTGCCGCAGACCGAGGGCGGCTCCACCGAGCACTTCGGGCTGCTGATGGAGAAGGGCAGCAAGCTGGTGGGCTGCCTGAACCAGGCGATCGGGCAGCTGAGGTCGTCCGGCGAACTCGCGAAGATCCAGCAGCAATGGCTGACCTCGTCGGCCGGCGCGCCCGTCCTGAAGTGACCGCCCGATGACCGCGCAGGCGGGCGGCGAGGCCGCCTGGGTCAAGAGCGAGCGGCAACTGGAGCGTGAGCGGCGGCGCCGCCGCGCCGGCGTCCGGTCCGGGTCGCTCGCCGCCGCGTCGACCGCGGTGTGCGTCGCGATCGTGCTGGCCGTGGTGGTGACGTCGCCCGGCTGGCCGCGCGTGCACGAGACGTTCTTCAACTGGGGCGAGTTCACGAACGCGTTCCCGGACGTGCTGCGCGGCTTCTGGCTGAACGTGCGGATCTTCCTGATCGCCGAACCGGTGATCCTGGTGCTCGGGATGCTGGTCGCGCTCGCACGCGGGCTGCGCAATCCGCTGTTCTTCCCGCTGCGGGCCCTGGCCGTCGCCTACACCGACGTGTTCCGCGGCATCCCGACGATCCTGCTGGTGTACCTGGTCGGGTTCGGGCTGCCCGCGCTGCGGTTGCAGGGCGTCCCCGACAGCCCGGCGGTGCTCGGCGGGTTCGCGCTCGTGCTGTCGTACGGCGCGTACGTCGCGGAGGTGTTCCGCGCGGGCATCGACTCGATCCATCCGAGCCAGCGGGCGGCGGCCCGGTCGCTCGGGCTCAGCAAGACGCAGAGCCTGCGGTTCGTGGTACTGCCGCAGGCGGTGCGCCGGGTCGTCCCACCCCTGCTGAACGACTTCGCGTCGCTGCAGAAGGACACCGCCCTCGTCGCGGTGCTCGGCCCGCTGGAGGCGCTGCGGCAGGCGCAGATCCACTCGGCCACCAACTTCAACTACACGCCCTACCTGGCCACGGCGGTGCTGTTCATCGCGCTGACCGTGCCGATGGCCCGGTTCACCGACCATCTCGCGGTGCGCGCCGAGCGCCGCCGCGCCCCCGGAGGCGGCACATGAGCGGACCGCTGCTGCGCGTCGAAGGCGTCTGGAAGACCTACCACGCGCATCCGGTGCTGCGCGGCGTCGACCTGGACGTCGCGCCGCACGAGGTCGTCTGCCTCATCGGCGCGTCCGGGTCGGGCAAGTCGACGCTGCTGCGCTGCGTGAACGTGCTGGAGACGGTGGACGACGGCGCGATCTTCCTGGAGGGCGACGACATCACCGACCCGGACGCCGACCCTGACGAGGTCCGCAAGCGGATCGGGATGGTGTTCCAGGCCTACAACCTGTTCCCGCACATGTCGGTGCTGGACAACATCACGCTGGCGCCCGTCCGGGTGCACAAGCGGCCGAAGGCGGAGGCCGCCGAGCAGGCGCACGAGCTGCTGAAGCGGTTCGGCCTGGCCGACAAGGCCGGCGAGTATCCCGACCGGCTGTCGGGCGGCCAGCAGCAGCGCGTCGCGATCATCCGGGCGATGGCGACGCGGCCGAGCCTGCTGCTACTGGACGAGGTGACCTCCGCGCTCGACCCGGAGCTGGTCACCGAGGTGATGGGGATCATCCGGGAGCTGAAGGAGTCCGGGATGACGATGGTCCTGGCGACCCACGAGATGGGGTTCGCCCGCGACATCGCCGACACGGTCTGCTTCCTGTCCGACGGCGTGCTGCTGGAGCGCGGCCCGGCCGATCAGATCTTCGAGGAGCCGGCCGAGCCGCGCACGCGGGAGTTCCTGCGCCGCGTCCTGGAATCCCGCCGCCTCTAGGCTGGTCGTCGTGGCGGATCTGGACGTGGTGGCGTGGGTGCGGGTCGTGGACGGGCGGCTGCTGACCGTCCGGTCGCGGGGCCGTGACCTGCTGTACCTTCCCGGCGGCAAGCGGGAGCCGGGCGAGGACGACTGGTCGGCGCTGTCCCGGGAGGTCCGCGAGGAGCTGGGCGTCGAGCTGGACCGGGCGTCCTTCCGCGGGCTCGGCGTGATCCGCGCGCCCGCGCACGACCAGCCGGACCACACGCACGCGCGGATGGCGTGCTTCACCGCGTCGTACCGGGGGTCGATCGCGGCGTCGGGCGAGGTCGACGAGTACCTCTACGTCGCGCCGGCCGACCGTCACCTGCTCGCCCCGGCGTCCGAGTCCGCGCTGGACCTGGCGATGGAGCACGGCCTGCTGTCCTGACCGCCCTGCTGTCCTGACCGCCCCGCTGTCCTCGCCCTGGTGGCCGCGGCCGGCCCGAGGGTCGCTTCGGCGGGTGAGCGCGCGCACACGGGCAGTCGATTTTGGGACCAATACCGGCACTGTTACCAATTTGCCCGGTTAAGTGCCGTTATGATCCCCCCACATCAAGAGTGGTCTCATGTTCCACCGGGGGATCGCATGGCCCACGTGCACCATTTCTCATACGGGTTGCTGACCCCCGTGTGCGCCTATCTCATGTCGTTCGTCGGCTCGTTCCTCGGGCTGCTGTGCACGGCGCGCGCGCGTGCCTCGGTCGGCCGCTCGCGGGCCTCGTGGCTGGTGCTGGCGGCGCTGGCGATCGGCGGCACCGGGATCTGGGTGATGCACTTCATCGCCATTCTCGGCTTCAGCATCTCCGGGATGCAGATCCGCTACGACGTCCCGATCACGCTGCTGAGCTGCCTCGCGGCCGTGGTGGTCGTCGCGATCGGGCTGTTCATCGTCGGCTTCGGCGGCACGGGGACGCCGGTCATCGTCTCGGCCGGCGTCATCATGGGCATCGGCGTCGTGAGCATGCACTACAGCGGCATGGCGGCGATGCGGATGTCCGGGCACATCGGCTACCAGCCCGCACTGGTCGTGCTGTCGGTGGTGATCGCGGTGGTGGCGTCCACGGCGGCGCTGTGGTTCTGCCTGCGCGCCAAGGGCAGCTGGGAGACGGCCGGAGCCGCGCTGGTCATGGGCGTCGCGGTGACCGGCATGCACTACACGGGCATGGCGGCCATGCGGGTGACCATGGACGGGAGCGCGGCCCCGACCGGCGGCGCCGACCCGGTCGACTTCCTGCTGCCGCTCATCGGCGGCATCGCCGTCGTGTCGACGACCCTGCTGATCATCATCGCGATGGCGCCGAGCGAGGAGGAGATCCACGCCGACCGCGCCCTGCAGGAGCGGCTGCGCTCGCTGCGGGCCGAGGGACCGCGCCCGGCGGCGGGCTCCGGCGAGGCCCCGCCTCCGGCCCGCACCGCGGGCGAGTGGTTCGGCGGCGGTCCCGCCCGCTGACGCGATCCGGGCGCGTACGCCCGGCGGCCGCGTCGTCTTCGACGCCTTCGCCCTGAAGGGATTTCCGTGACGAAGCTCGACCGTCCCGCGCTCCCGGCCGTCACCGTCCTGGACCAGCCGATCGAGATGCGCGACGGGACGGTCCTGCGCGCGGACGTGCACCGGCCCGCCGGCGACGGGCGGCACCGCACCGTGCTGATGCGCGGCCCCTACGGCGAGCCGGTGTTCCGGGCCGTTCCGGTCACCGCCTATCTGCGGGCCGGGATGGCCGTGGTGCTGCAGCACTGCCGGGGCCGGGGCAACAGCGACGGCGAGTTCACGCCCTGGGTCGACGAGGGACGCGACGGCGCCGACACGGTCGACTGGATCAAAGCCCAGCCGTGGTCGAACGGCGAGGTCGTCGCCGCCGGCAACTCCTACCTCGCCGGATGCGCGCTCCAGCTCGCGTCCGAGCGCCCGGACGCGCTGAAGGCCGTGGTCGCGGCGATGACCCCGCACGACTTCTACGACGGGCTGAAGTACCACGGCGGCGCGTTCGCGCTCGGGTCGGCGTTCTTCTGGGGCGCGCTCCAAGGGCTGCTCGGCGCGGTGCACGACATCGACGACGGCGGCGCGGCCCGCCTGGGGCCGCTGATGAAGGTGCTGGCCGACCCCGACGCGGCGATGCGGACGCTTCCGCTGCGCGACGTGCCCGGCGTCGCCGACGCGTTCCCGTTCTGGCGCGACTGGGTCGACCATCCGGAGCGCGACTCCTACTGGACGGATCTGGCGGAGACGCTGCGGCACGACCGGATCGGCGTCCCGGTCCTGCACGTCGCCGGATGGTTCGACGTCTTCCTGCGCGGCACGCTGGAGAACCACCGGCGCATTCCGGGCGGGCGGCTCGTCATCGGTCCGTGGTCCCATCTGTCCCAGACGGGCGGTGTCGGGGAGCTGTACTTCGGGCACGCGGCGTCCGCCCAGATGGCGCAACTGGAGGCCGCGCAGATCGCGTTCCTGCGCGGCGACACCGGCGGCCCGGCGGTCAGATACTTCACTATGGGCGCCGACGTGTGGCGGGACGCCGAGTCGTGGCCGCCGCCCGGCGCCACCGCCACCCGGTACTACCTGCACTCCGGCGGTTCCCTCTCCACCGGCGCGCCCGGAGCGGACGCGTCGCCGTCCCGCTTCGTCCACGACCCGGACGACCCCGTCCCCACGCACGGCGGCAACCTGCTGCTGAACGACCCGGTCAACGTCGGGCCGCGCGACCAGCGGGCCGTGGAGGCGCGTCCGGACGTCCTCGTCTTCACCACACCCGTGCTCGACCACGACGTGGAGGTCACCGGGCCGGTCCGGGCCGTCCTGCACGCGGCGACCTCCGCGCCCGGCGCCGACTGGACGGCCAAGCTGGTCGACGTGCGGCCGGACGGGCGGGCGATGAACGTGCTGGACGGCATCGTCCGCTCCCCCGCCGGCGCGACCCGGCACGAGATCGATTTGGCCGCGACGAGCCAGACGTTCCGCGCCGGGCACCGCATCCGGGTGCAGGTCGCCTCGTCGAACTTCCCCCGGTTCGACCGCCACCCGTCGATGGTGCGCGCGGAGCAGACCGTCTTCCACGACGCCGGCCGCCCGTCCTGGATCGAGCTGCCGGTCATGCAGTGAGCGCGACCCCGGCGCCGATGCCGAGGACCAGCGAGAACAGCGCCGCCACCACTGCGACCGCCGACGCTCCCCGCGCCGGGGCGAACTCGCCCTCCGGCCGCCGGAACAGCGGGACGATCCAGCGCAGGTAGTAGAAGACGCTCGCGACCGTGTTGACGGCGGCGACCACCGCGAGCCACACGTAGTGGCCGTCGATCGCCGCGCCGAACATCAGGACCTTCCCGACGAAGACGGCGGTGGGCGGCGTCCCGACGAAGCCGAGCAGGCACACGACCAGCGCGAGTCCGAGCGGCGGCGAGGCGCGCAGCAGGCCGGTGTAGGAGGCGAGGTCGTCGCGCCCGACCGCCAGGACGACCGCGAAGGCGCCGAGGTTCGTCACCGCGTAGGCGGCGACGTAGAACAGCAGCGCGGTCTGGGCGAGGTCGGTCCGGCTGGCCATCGCGACCGGTACCAGCAGGTATCCGGCCTGGCTGACGGTGGAGTAGGCGAGCAGCCGGCGGACGTTGCCCTGCCCGAACGCGGCCAGGTTGCCGAGCGTCATCGTGGCCGCCGCGATCACCGCGACGAGCGTCGGCCATCCGCCGGCGTCGCGCGGCAGCGCCTCGGACCCGAACCGCAGCAGCGCAGCGAACGCGCCGATCTTCGGGACGGTCGTGACGAACGCCGCGACCGCCGGGGGCGCGCCTTCGGCGACGTCGGGCACCCAGAAGTGTCCCGGTACGGCGCCCGCCTTGAACAGCAACCCCGCCAGCAGGGCGACGACACCTGCGGACACCGCCGCCGACGGCGCGTCGGCGAGGCCGGCGCGGAGCGTCCCGTACGCGGTGCCGCGCCCGACCCCGTAGAGCAGCGTGACGCCCGCCAGCATCACGACGCCGAGGAAGGCGCCCATCAGGTAGTACTTCAACGCCGCTTCGGTGCCGAGCGCGTCCTTGCCGAATCCGGCGAGCGCGTAGGCGGGGATGCTCGCCAGCAGGTACGCGGCGACGACGACGAGCAGGTCGGACGAGGCGCCGAGCACCATCGTGCCGAGCGCCGACAGCAGGATCAGGACGTAGTGCTCGCTCTCGCGCGGATGGTCGCGGACCGGCCCGGCGGCGAGCCCGAGGACCAGCAGCGTCGAGCCGAGCACGGCGATCCGGGTGACATGGGTGATCGGGTCGACGAAGAACGCGTCGAACACGACCAGGTCCGGCCGGGTCGTGTCGACGGCGGCGACCACGAGGGCGGCGACCAGCCCGGCCGCGCAGATCACGGCGACCCGCCATTGCCGGCTGCGGGGCAGGAACAGCCCGTTGACCAGGCCGAGGACGGCGGCGACCAGCACGCACAGCTCGGGCGCGACGTCGGCGGGGTTCTCGTTCATCGGCCCACCAGCGCGGTCACGGCCGCCGACAGCGGCTCGATCGTGTCGAGCAGGACGCGCGGTGCGACGCCGATCAGCACCGACAGCGCCAGCAGCGGGACGATCGCCGCGAGTTCGGGGCGCCGCGCGTCCCCGACCTGCCCGGACAGCTCCCCGGGCGCGCCCAGCACGGCCCGGTGCAGGACGCGCAGGAACAGCGCCGCCGTGACCAGGATGCCGAGGACGGCGAGCGCGCCGGTCACGGCCGCCGCCGTGGTGCCGCTGCCGATCGTCCCGGCGAAGATCTGGAACTCCGCGACGAACCCCGACAGGCCGGGCAGTCCGAGGGAGGCGAACGCGGCGAGCGCCAGCATCCCGGAGTAGACGGGCGCGGTCCGCGCGATACCGCCGAACCGCCCGAGGTCGTAGCTTCCGGTGCGGTCGTAGAGGACGCCGCACAGCAGGAACAGCGCGCCGGTGATGAGCCCGTGGGAGACCATCTGCGTGACGGCTCCGGTAACGGCGAGCCGCCGCGCGTCGACGTCGCCGGACGCGTAACCGGCCGCGCCCAGTGCGAGGACGATGTAGCCCATGTGGTTGACGGACGTGTACGCGACGAGCCGTTTCGCGTTGTCCTGCGCGAGCGCGACGAGTGCCCCGTACAGGACGCTTACCAGGCCCACGATGAGGAAGACGAGCGCGTAGCGGCGCCATGCGTCCGGCAGCATCGGCATGGCGATCCGGACGAATCCGTAGGTGCCCATCTTCAGCATGACCCCGGCCAGGATCGCGGACCCGGCTGCGGGCGCGTCGGTGTGCGCGGGCGGCAGCCAGGTGTGGAACGGGACGACCGGCGTCTTGATGCCGAGGCCGATGCCGATGGCCAGCAGCGTCAGCCCGGCGAGCCCCGGCGACCCGGCGAGCGGCGGGTTCCGGGTCAGTTCCACCATGTCGAACGTGTGCGGGTCGGCGCCCAGGTACAGGCCGATGAAGCCGAGCAGCAGGACCAGCGAGCCGAGGAACGTGTAGAGGAAGAACTTCAGTGCCGACGCCGCGCGGTCGCCGTGCCCCCACAGCACGATCACGAAGTACATGCCGACGATCGACAGGTCGAAGAAGACGAAGAACAGCAGCAGGTCGAGGGCGGAGAACAATCCCAGGCAGACCGTCTCCAAGAACAGGAAAAGGATTGCGAACGCCCGGACCCGATGCCGCTGCCGGATCGAGTAGACGGCGCAGGCGGCGAACAGTACCGCCGTCAGCGTGACGAGCGGGAAGGACAGCCCGTCCAAGCCCACGTGGTAGCCCGCCCGGACGGACGGTATCCAGCGCACGTCCGCCTCGTAGGCGACGCCGGGGCCGGCGCCGTGCGCGACCCACATGCTCACGATGAGGGCAAGGTCGGCGACCGTGACCGCGATCCACGTCCAGGGCACGGCGCGGCGTGGCACGACCGGCAGGACGAGCGCGACGGCCAGCGGCAGGAAGACGACCAGCGAGAGCATGACTCACCACCCGGCCAGTACTGCGACGACGACGAGCACCGCAAGCAGCACCGCCGCCTGCGCGTAGTAGGTGTGGACGAGCCCGGTCTGCGGGCGGCGCGCGAGGCCGGCGAGCCGCCGCGCGCCCCGCCCGACCCCGTCGACCAGGCCGTCCACGCGCAACTCCGCGCCGCGTCCGGCCAGGCCGGCGGTCCGCAGCCCGGCCCGCGCGAGGGCCCGGACCGCGCCGTCGACGACCCGGTCGTCGAACCTGGCGAGCGACCGCGCCGCCGCGAACACCGGACGGACGATCCCGGCCCGAGCGGCCCGTTCGAGGAACAGCCAGTCCGCCGCCCACGCGGGCGCCGGGACCGTCCGCGCGAACCGGACCACGACGATCGCCACCACCACCAGGACGCCGGAGAGCACCAGGTCCAGAACGCTCACCCTCGTCTCGCCGGGAATCCCCAGAGCCTCGGCGACGCCGCGCGCACCGAGCACGCCGAGGACGCATGCCGCGACCGCCAGGACGATCAGCGGAATGCGCGCGAGCCAGGGAACGGCCTGCCCGTCGCCACGCGTACCGCGCCACACGGCGAACAGCGCCTTCGCGGAGTAGGCGGCGGCCAGCACGGAGGCGGCCATCCCGGCCGCGAGGAGCGCGGGCGAGCGGTCCCCGGCCGCCGTCAGCACCTCGTCCTTCGTCATCCACAGCGACAGCGGCGGCAGCCCGGCCAGCGCCAGCGCGCCCGCCCCGAACGCGACGCCGACGACCCGGTACCGGCGCGCGGCGCCGTGCAACTCGTCCAGCTGCTTGGTGCCCAGAGCGGTCAGCCACGCGCCCGCGCACAGGAAGAGCAGGCTCTTCACCGCCGCGTGCGCCACGAGGTGCGCCGTGCCGCCGGAGACGGAGCCGACGCCGGCGCCCAGCACCATGAACCCGATCTGCGCGCAGGTCGACGCGGCGAGAAGCTGTTTCAGGTCCCGCTGTGCCAGCGCCACGGCACCCATCGCCAGGGCGGTCACGGCGCCGGCCCAGGCGACGAGCGTGCCCGCCCACCCGGTCGCCGCGAGCAAGGGGTGCAGGCGCAGCAGCAGGTAGGCGCCGGCAGCGACCATGGTGGCCGAGTGCAGCAGCGCCGAGACCGGGCTCGGGCCCGCCATCGCCCTGGACAACCAGAACGAGAACGGAAGCTGCGCCGACTTCCCCAGCGCGGCGAGCACGATTCCGCCCGCCGCGAGATCCCGCCATGGTTCACCGGCGCCGGCCAGCGAGGAGAGCGCGAGCGAGTGCGTCCCGGCGATGGCGAAGCCCGCCGCCGCGTACAGGCCCAGGTCGGCGGCGCGCGTGGTGAGGAACGCGACGTCCGCCGAACGGACCGGTTCTGCCTCCCGCCACTCGTAGCCGATGAGCGCATACGACATCGCGCCCATGACCTCCCATCCCATCAGCAGCAGGACGAGGTCCGACGCGGTGACCGTCACCAGCATCGCGCCCGCGAACAGCAGCATCAGGCCGAAGAACCGGGCGCCGTACCCGCCGGCGGCCGCGAAGACCAGGATCGCCGCCAGGACGGACGCGACGGTCACCACGAGCACGCCGGACAAGCCGTCCACGGCCAGCCCGCCGGGCCACCCCGGCAGCAGCGCGAAGCGCGCCACGGGACGCGTCACCGCCGCCGCGACCGCCAGTGCCAGCACCGCGACCGCGACCAGGACCCCGGCGGCCGGTGCCGCGCGATCGGCCCGGCGCCCCGCGAGCAGCAGCAGCGCGCCGGCGGCCGGCGGTGTCACGGCCAGCGCGACGATCATCCCCTGAGGTCTCCGGCGTCGTCGGCCATGTCCACGTCCCGGGCGCGGAACAGGGCGGTGACGACGGCGAACCCCATCGCCATCTCCAGCGCCATCACGGTGATCGCGACGAGCACGAGGACCTGGCCGTCCGGCGCGCCCGGCGAGACCCAGTGCCAGAAGCCGCCCGCCGCGACGACGATCCCGTTGATCATCAGTTCCAGGCCCATCATCAGCATCACCACCGACTGCTGCGACAGCGCGCCGTACAGGCCGACCGAGAACAGGGCGGCGGCGAGCAGCAGGAACGTCTGGAGGGTCATCGCGCGCCGTCCTCGCCGTAGCGTCCGGTCCGGGTCGCCAGCACGACCGTGGCGATCATGGTGGCCAGGATCGCTATCCCGATCACCATCATCACCAGCATCTTCGGCCCCATGATGGACTGGCCGAGCGCGAACGTCGGGTCGTGCGGCGGGGCGCCGCGCCGCTGCGGCCACGGGATCGCGAACGCGCCGGCGGCCAGCGCCGCGAACACCGTGCCAGAGACGATGAGCGCGCCGCGCTGGTTGTGCACCATCGACATCGGCATCAGCCCGGCCGGGTTCATCATGTACATGATCATGAAGACCGCCATCACCAGCATCTCCATGATCATCATCAGCACGACCAGGACGCCGAGGTAGTGCAGCCCCACCAGCAGCAACTCGCCGCCGGCGCACAGGAACGACGCGAGCAGCGCGAACGTCGCGCGCGCCATCGACCCCACGGCGAACACCACCGCGCCGAAGGCGACCGCCGCGACGGCGAGCACCCAGAACAGGACTGTCACGGGAACCTCCTCAGTCCACGACGACGATCGCGACCACGAGCATCTGCAGCAGCACGGCGGGGATCAGCACCGTCCACGCCACCTGCATGAACCGGTCCATCCGCAGGACGGGCAGCCGCCTCCTCGTCCACACCAGCAGCGCCAGGACGGCGCCCGTCTTCACCGCCGACCACAGCCACGCGGGCAGCAGCGGCCCCGCACCGCCGCCGAGGAACAGCGGGACGGCCACGGCCGACGCAACGGTGAGCAGCCCGTACCGTCCGGCGAGGAAGACCAGGCGGTCGGGGCCGGACAGCTCGGCCGCAGCTCCCCCGGCGATATCGGCGCCCAGCGGCGCGCCGAACGGCCCCCAGAACGCCATCGCGAGCGCGGACACCAGGTACACCGCGAACGCCACCGGCATCCAGACCCCGAACCACAGCCCGCCCTGCGCCGCGCCGATCGCCCGCAGGTCCAGCGAGTGCGCCGCCAGCGCCGCCGTGATCAGGGCGAACATGTGCGGCAGCTCGTACGCCAGGCCCTGCGCGACCATCCGGTACCCGCCGACCAGCGCGTACGCGGAGTTGACGCCCCATCCCGCCAGCCAGACCGACGCCCACGCGACGACCTCCATCGCGTTGAACCACACGACGCCGACCCGCGTGTCCAGCGCCGCGTGACCGCCGAACGGCACGACGAGCGCGGCGAGCGCCGCCGCCACCGGCAGCGAGATCGCGCCGGCCCGCGTCAGCAGCAGGTCCGCGCTCGGCGTCGCGCGGCGCTCGGCCACCAGCAGCCGCGCCGCCTCGCGGACCGGGCCGGGGCCGCCCGCGAGCACCGCGTCCAGCGACGCCGCCGCGACCGCCAGCAGACCGAGGACGACCACCTCAACCATTGGCCCGCACCGCCGCCAGGTCCGGATCCAGGCTCGCCACGATCAGCCGGGCCTGCGCGAGCTCGGCGCCCTCCACCAGCTCGGGCAGCACCGACACGAGCGCCTCCGCCCGCTCATCGCCGTTCGGGCCCTCGCCGTCGAGGGCCAGCCGGATCTCGCGGAGCCGCCCCCGCAGCCGGTCGTCGACGTCACCGGCGAGCCACGGCGCGACACCGTGCCGCTCCGCCGCCTCCGGCGTGAGGTTCCCGACGCCTTTCGTCATCCACCGCAGCGATCGCGAACGCCGGACCATCCGATCGAGCGCGTCGAACCGCTCCCTGATCTGATTCCCGCCGAGAAGGTCGTCCCGCAGAACGGCGGCCCGCCGCGCCGCGTCGTCCCACCCCGCGACCCGCAGGAACCGGGCGAACCCGTCGAGCCCGCGCGCCGCAGGTCGCCCCTCCCAGAAAGATCCGCCGCCCGTGTCGACCATCACGGCCTCCGCTGCCTGCACCACATCCCCTTGCAACGCCAGGTCGAGCCGCAGGCCCGCGGGCCAGTCCGCCAGCACGGGGCCGAGCGGTACGTGCAGGACATCGAGCCGCAGGCCGTCCCGGTCGTCCGCCCGCCCGGCCGTCTCCACCTCGCCTGCCCGGTGGGATGCCCGCGACCCGTTCCACACGATGTCGTCCAACGCGTCCGGCCGGACCCGCGCCCGCGGCCCGGGCATGCCTGACCAGACCTCGTCGATCGCCTCCGTCAGCGCCTCTCCTGGACGGCCGCAGACCACGAGCACACCCGTCTCCACCGGCGACACCGCCGCCCGCCACCCCCGCCGCCGCAACCCGGCCTCGACCACGAGCCGCTCACCCGTCCCATCGGCCGCCGACACCACGAACGGGCGCGGGCTCCGCTCCGCGAGCCGCTCCAGCCGCCGCCTCAAACCCACCGCAGCGCCCCCTCGCGCCACGCGTACAGGACACCCACCAGCAGCAACACCAGGAAGGCGAACATCTCCACGACGGCCTTGACGCCCACCGACGCCACCACGAGCGCCCACGGATACATGAAGACCATCTCCATGTCGAAGGCGAGGAACACCATCGTCACCGCGTACCAGCGGACGTGGTACCGCGACATCGCGTGCTCTCGCGGACGCCCGCCCGACAGGAACGGCCCGCCCTCCATCTCCGGCGCGACCGCGTACGACACCGCGTAGACGGCCACGACGACCGCCCCCACCAGGCCCAGGACCGACAGGACCACGGCGTACGGCGGCATGGCACCTCCCGGCTCCCGGCGTCCATCACCAGACGGTCTACCTGATCACCGCCTCCGGAAACCTCCCGGGGGTAAATGAGGACGACCGGCGCGGAGCCGCGGGGACATCCCCTTTCGCGCGGCTCCGGAAGGTCCTGCGGCTCGATCCGGCCTGACCTCCGACCTTCCTCCGATGCACCGCAATTCCGTACACTTCAGCTTCTGTGCTGTCGCGAGGGGGGCGAAAATGAGCACGGCCGATCGGCCTGACGACCAGGACTCGCCCGGGGCCCCCGCACCCCCGCCCCCGAACTGGGGCCGCGCCGACCTTTCCAAGCCGCCCCCCGCCGAGGGCGACAGGCTCGTGGCGAGCTGGCGCACGCCGACACCCGCCCCCCGCGACACCGAACCCGCACCGGACGCACCGGCGGCGGACGAGACCCCGGCCGTCCCGCCCGCCGAGCAGGTGAGGACACCCGGGCGTCCCGCGCGCACCCCCACCGGCCCGGCCACTCTCCCCCGCAGCCCCATGGCAGCAGCAGCGCCTCCACCGCCACCGACCGCCCCGGCCCACCCGCAACCACCGGCCCCGGCCGGCGCAGCGGCGCCGCCGCAAGTGGCGCCGCCCGCGCCGCGACCAGCGTCGGCAGTCCAGCCGCAGGGGACCGCCAGCCGTGGGACAGAAAGCAGACCGGCGCCCCTTCAGGCGGCACCGCGCGCACCGCGGCCGGCATCACCCGCACAGCCCCAGGTGAACGCGAGCGCTGGGACGGAAGGCAGACCGGCACCGCCCCCATCACGTCCGGGGGCGTCGGCCGGGGCCGCGGGTGGCGGACGGGGCGAGGGCGTGGAGCGGCCGGTGTTGCCGGTGGCGCCTTGGCCGCGTGGTGCGGGCGGCGAGAGCGCGGCGCCGGCCGCGCCTAACGCCCACGTCGGCTCGGTCGGGCCGGTGGGGCGGGTGCGGGTTCGGGCGGCGGCGGAGCCGCAGGGGGCGGACGGGCCGGTGTTCGACCGGCCGCGGGGCGCGCCCACGCCGCCGGAGGGCGGGGCGACCCGGGTGTTCCGGCCCGGGCTGCGCTCGGGGATCGCGGTCGCGGCGGTGGCGGTGCTGGTGGCCGGGGGCGTGGCGTACCTGGTGCGGGACGGCGGTGGCGGCGGCCGGGACGGCGCGCCGGGGGCGGAGGCCGCCGACAAGGTGTTCGCGGTGCCGGCGGCGCTGTACGACGGGCACCAGCAGACGATCACGGCGGTCGCGGTGCACGGGGACACGGCGGTGACGGTCGGGAGCGAGACCGTGGACACGCCGCGCGGGCAGATCCTCGTGTCGTCCGACGGCGGCGAGGCGTGGAACGTCGCGAAGGTGAAGGACGAGGGCGGGACGAGCGGGGACGTGCCCGAGGTCGTCGCCGCGGGGAGCCGGTCCTGGGCCGCGTTGGGCGGGGGTCCCGGCGGCGTGGCCGTGTGGACCAGCGCGGACGGCCGGACGTGGTCGCATCGGGCCGCCGGCGAGGGCGTGTTCAATCCGGGCGACCACGTGACCGGGCTCGCGGCCACCTCGGCGGGGTTCGCCGCGATCGGGACGAACCAGAGCGCGCCCGTCCTGTGGACGTCCTCGGACGGCGCCACGTGGCAGCGGCAGCAGCCGGCCTTGCAGGGCGTGCCGCAGAGCATCGCGGCGAGCGGGAACACGCTCGTCGTGCGGAGCGACAAGGGCGACCTGTGGCGGTCCGCCGACGGCGGGCGGACGTGGGCGCGCGCGGAGGTTCCGCAGAGCGACGGGTCGTACGGGCCGGTGGTCGCGTTGACGTCCGGGCCCGGCGGGTTCTTCGCCGCGCGGGAGGGGCGCCGTACGGGCGGGTCGTCGAAGAATCCGAAGAAGCGCGGGCTCGCGGTGTTCTTCCGGTCGTCCGACGGGGTCGGCTGGACGCGTTCCAGCACCATCGACCGGCGCACCTACTCCGGCTTGGCCGCGCTGGGCGGGTCGGACGCGGGGCTGGCCGCGCTCACCCCGCTCACCGATGGGCGGGTGGCCGTGCAGAGGAGCACGGACGGCGTGAACTGGCAGTCCGTGGAGAGGCTCGCGACGGACCAGGGACGTAAGGCCGAGTCGACGGCGGCGCTTCCCAAGGGCGTTCTGGTGGCGGGCCACCAGAACACCGGCGCGTACCTGACGGCTCCGGGGGCGCGCCATGGGGACATCGACCTGCTCTCCGTTCCGGGCGCGGTCACGCCGGACCGGACCATCAGGCGGCTGGTGTCCGCCAATGGGACGGCGTTGGCGATCGGTAGCGGTGCCGGTGAGGCGGCCGTCTGGGCGACGCGGGACGGTAAGGCGTGGACGCGCGCCGGCGGCACGGGGCTCACAGGCCCAGGTGTGCAGCGGCTGTCCGCCGCGGCCTACGGGCCGAAGGGCTGGGTCGCGGCAGGACGCAGCGCCACCAAGCCGCTGCTCCTCACCTCCGCTGATGCGAACACGTGGAACCCGGTGACGGCCCCGGCGGATGACGACGGCGAGTTGGGCGGCGCCGCCTACGGGCCGGCGGGCTACGTCGTCGTGGGGTCCACGGACAAATCACCCATCGCATGGCGTTCGGACGACCTCGCCCAGTGGACCGCCGGATCCGGTGATCTGCAGGACGGGAAGATGCACGACGTCGCCTCCGTGACGAAGGGCTATGTCGCGGTCGGCGAGCGCAATGGCGCGCCCGCCGTGTGGACGTCCGACGACGGCGCGAAGTGGACCTCGGTACAGCCGCCGCAGGCGCAGGGACCGTTGACGCATGTCGTGGCGCGGGGCGACACCGTGGTCGCGACGGGCGCGGGCAACGTGGTCGCCATGTCGTCCGACGCGGGACGGACGTGGCGCGCGCAGACCGTCCAGGCGTCCGCGCTGGCGGCGAGCCTGGCGACGCCGCGCGGGTTCGTCCTCGCGGGGACGCCGGCCGGGACGGACGACGTCGCGCTGTGGAGTTCCGCGGACGGCGCGTCGTGGCGGACGACCCGTCCGCGCGGCGCCCGTTTGGAGGGTGACGGGAGCCAGCGGCTGACGGGCCTCGCCGTCCAGGGCGGCGGCCTCATCGCGACCGGTACGGACGGCACCACCCCGACCCTCTGGCGCACCGATCTGCCCTGATCCGGAAGGCCGCGGCGGGGACGGTCAGGGCGCGGCCTGCCGGCGGCGGTCGGCCTCGGCGGCGCTGAGGATCATCTCGTCGACGACCCAGCGTGCCTCGGGCGACAGGTCGACCAGGGCGCGCAGGACCTCGGGGCGGATGATGCCGTGCTCGACGTCGCGGCGCAGCGCCTTGAGGGTGATGTCCTCGTCGATGGGGGCGGTCTCGCTGGGCCGCCCGAAGTACCCGATCGGCACGCCGAAGAAGGTGGCGAGCGCGCGGAGGGTCTTGAGCTGCGGGTTCTCCTGGCGGCCGGTGCGCAGCTTCCACACGGTGGTGGACGAGATGTCCTCGCCGGTGGAGTTGGCGATGGCGGCGGCCGTCTCGACGTTGTTGCGCGGCGGCTGCGCGTCCGCCGGCCACAGGTTGCGGATCAGCCATTCGACCTTGTCCGCCAGCGTCGCGCCCGGCGCGATCTCTTCCGTCTTGTTGCTCATCCGGCCCCTCCCGAACCTCGCGGACGCTGACGCCGACGACTTTAGTTGACCGCAGAAGTCGCCGTCAGCCAAGGACACGGGAAATGTTTCAGCACGTGTCGGATCGATCACGCAACAGAACCGGACCCTCCGGGGCCGCGCCCGGTACCGGCCACCGCGCGCCCCCGTGAACTGGTTCCCAAAGCGGATCGACGGAGGTTGGATGGTTGCGCCGTCCATGATCCCGAACGAGGAAGCCGCCGTGACCGACCAGACTCCCCCGATCGACTCCACCGTCCCCCCAGACCGCCCGCATCTGGAACTACTGGCTGGGCGGGAAGGACCATTTCGAGGTCGACCGGCAGGTCGGCGACGACATCCTGAAGGTCATCCCCGACATGGCGCTGTTCGCCCGCGCCACCCGGCAGTTCCTGCAGCGCGCCGTCCACCACCTCACGGCCGATCTCGGCGTCCGGCAGTTCCTCGACATCGGCACCGGCCTGCCGACCGCCGACAACACCCACCAGGTCGCGCAGCGCGCCGCGCCGTCCGCCCGCGTCGTCTATGTCGACAACGACCCGCTGGTCCTCGCGCACGCCCGCGCGCTGCTGACCGGCTCGCCGGAGGGCAGGACCAGTTACCTGGACGCCGACCTGCGCGACCCGGAGAAGATCCTCGCAGGCGCGGCCGAGACCCTCGATTTCGGCGAGCCGGTCGCGCTGATGCTGATGGGGATCCTCGGCCACATCAGCGACGACGACGAGGCCCGGTCGATCGTCCGGCGGCTGACGGACGCCCTGCCCAGCGGCAGCTACCTCGCCCTGTACGACGCGACCAACGTCGTCGACCCCGCGTCGGCCGCCGCCATCGAGATCTGGAACCGGTCCGCCGAGCCGCCCTACGTCCTGCGCACGCCCGCCCAGCTCGAGAGCTTCTTCGAGGGCATGGAGCTCCTCCCGCCGGGCGTGGTGTCCTGCCCGCTGTGGAACCCCCCGGCCGCCGAGATCGGCGCGGCCACCGAGATCGACGAGTTCTGCGGCGTCGCCCGCAAGCCCTGATCCCGTCCTCCGCGAATCATTCGTCCCAGGCGGAACAGGGCAAGGCGGGCCTCGCCGCGGGGTGACAGGTCGGTGGCCGTATTCCCGACGTATACCGGCCGTGCCTACCATTCGGATCGTTCGCCCCCCGCCCGGTATTCCGACCTTTCCCATTGCGGGACGCGACGCCGGTCGCGTTCCGCAATGGGCGACGCCCCACGATCCTTGATCACATCGCACAGAGCGACAGGGACAATGAATGACGATCGCGTAGCCGACGCCGCCCGAGGCGCACCGCGCCCGCAGCTGCTGCTCCTGATGGCGGGCGCGGTGATCGGCGTGGTGCTGCTGGCCGCGGCCCTGGCCGTCGAGCTGTCCGGCGGGAACGACCCGCGGACGCCCGCGATGCCGACCCCCACGGTGCCGACGATGCCGAACCTCCCCACCACGCTCCCGAACGTTCCGCCGGGGTCGACCGGGATGCCGACCGAGTTCCCGACGCAGATGCCGACGAATTTCCCCACGGAAATGCCGTCCCTCCCGACGAACATGCCCAGCATTCCGCAATTCCCGGGAGGTGCGCCTTGACGACCCCCGTGGCGGCGGACGGCGTCCGGGCCGCCATCCGCGACACGGTCCGCGACGACGTCGCCGCCCGCGCGCGGGCGCTGCTGGTCGCCCGGCTGGCCATCGCGCTGTACCTGGTCGAGCTGCTGCTCAACCTGCTGCGGCCGCACGTGCTCCCGAACGAGCCGGCCCTGTCGATCTTCCAGAAGCTCCCCGGCTCGGAGGGCTCGCTCGGACGGCTGCTCGGCACGCCCCGCGCCGTGTTCTGGACGCTCCTCGCCGGCATCGTCATCGGCGCCGCGCTCCAGGCGTACGTGCTCGTCACGCGCCCGGACGAGCGCCGGGCCAGGGCGCTGACCTGGGCGATCATCGGGGTCCTGCTGCTGCCGTTCGGGCTGATCCCGCTGGCGGTCGTCGGCGCCGCCCCGGGGGCGGCGCTCGCCTGCGTCCCCGGCACCGCGTTCGTGCTGTGGCTGCTGCACCACGCCCAGCGCCTGTCCCGGATCCCGCTCGCGATGCTGCTGGTCGCGTTCGGCTGGGGCGCGCTGATCGTCTTCGGGCTCGGACGCGCGTCCAGCAACCTCGCGTTCGGCACCATCAACGGCTTCGCCCTCAAAGGCCACAAGAGCGACCTCGCCGGTCAGATCCACACCCAGTACCGCATCATCGACGGGCTGCTCGTGCATCTCGGCCTCGTGAACGCGCTGCTCGTCGCGGCCGGCGTCGTCCTGCTCCTGACGCTGTTCCGGCACCGCGTCACCGACGCCGTCACCGGCCTGGTCGTCGGCGCCGCCATCGGCCTCGGCTACAACCTGGTGGAGAGCGTCCTGTTCATCCGCCTGTTCGGCATGCTCAGCGCGTTCAACGGCGCGACGGGCGGCTTCGAGTACTGGATCCGCCAGTCGATCGGCCTGCTCGGCGGGCAGGTCGCCTTCGGCGCGGTGCTCGGCGCCGGGATCGGCCTCGCCGCGCAGGCGCGCGACCGCCGGCAGCGCCGCCGCACCGCGGCGGCCGCCATCGTCGCCGCGGTCGGAGGCGCCATCGCCACCGAGACCCTGGCGGCCTGGCTGTCGCACCTGGCCCACGACCACATCACCGTCGGCGGCCCGCTCGACACCCTGATCATCTCCCCGTTCTTCTGGCTGCTCCCGCAGGCACCGTTCATGCTCGTGGCCGCCCTGATCCTGGTCCACGGGACGCGCGTCAGAGGCGCCGCCGCCCGCGCCGCGGTGTCCGCCGAGACCGCGTCCGGTCCGGCCGTCACCCGCCAGGAGGCGCCGTTCCTCATCGACCCGGCCCTCCGCTTCTGGACCCTCATCGGCACCTGGCGGCTCCACGGATGGAACGGGCTGCGCACCCTGCGGCGTCTGCAGACGGCCCAGCTCGACCTGGCCGCCTGGCGCTGGCAGCACCCGGATTCCACCGGCGAGGAAGGAAACGCCTTGCGGGCCAAAGTGATGCGGCTGAAGACCGGCCCAGCGCCCCGGCCGATGCCCCCGGCGCCCGCGCCCCGGCCCGGGCAGGCGGCGTCATGACGCGCCGCGGCCTCGCGACGCGCGCGATCCGGTTCGTCCTCGGGACGCTCCTCTGCGCCGGCCTCGTCCTGCCGCTGACCGCGCAGAACGCCTCAGCCTGCGACGTCAGCTACGAGTACAAGCCGTCCATCGACCTCAAGCATTTCGGGCACAACCGCACCTGTTCGACGTCCACGTCCCTGGGCGGCGTCACCATCGTCGGCGTCCTGGCCCTGGGCGCTCTCGCCGCCGCCGGTGCGCAGGCCTTCAAGCGCGGCGCCGCTGCGGCCGGTGGTCCCTCCGGCGCGCCCGGCAGCCCCTCCCCGACCCTGATCGCCTACCTCCAGGCGACGAACCTCAACCTGCAAGCGCGAGCGAGCAGCCCACCCGCCGCACCGCCTGGTTATCCGGCGCAGCCGCCATACCCCGGCCCACCGCCGCAGGCGTACCCGCCTGGGCTCGGTGTTCAACAACCCCCGCCCGCGTACGGCCGTCCGCAGCAGCCGCCTTACGCCGTCCCGCCGCAGCCCGGCCCGCCGCCCCGTTCCGCGCCGCCCGGCACCCCCGACGACGCGGGCCCGCACCCGACTTCCTGATCGCTCCCAGGCTCCGCCGAACCCGGCCGCATCCTCCGGCCGACCGCCGAGGAGGCACCGATGCGAAGCCGTCACGCCGGACGGCCGGCCCGCCCCGGCCGCCGTCTCACCGCGCTCTTGCTCGCGGCCCTCGTCGCCCTGGCCACCGCGGCCCCAGGCGCGTCGGCGGCCCGGACCCGCCCTCTCGCACCACTCGAAGCCACCTGGCAGGCGGACCCGGGCGGCCAGCTCGACATGAGCCGCCTCCCCATGCTGTGGGAGACGGAGCGCGGCAAACTGATCATGAGGAAGCTGGCCGAGGACGGCAACCTGGGCCGGCCGGGGCTGACCTATGCGGTCACGCACGTGGTGCTCGACGTGCCGCCGGGAATGACGCGGGACGTCGCGGCGATCTTCGCGTCGATCTGGGGCACGCGAGAGGAAGAGGGCACCAGGGCGCGGGTGCTGACCGCACAGGCGATCAACCGCGAGAACCCGCAGCTGTACCGGGAGCTGCTGGACGAGACCGCGGTGACGTCGAAGAGCGTCGTTCTCCAGACGGTCGGGCGCAACTGGCCGCAGGTGAACAACAACGGCTGGTTCAAACTGCACGCCGAGATCATGGCCCTGAAGGCGCAGGCGAAGGCGAAGTACGTCGTGGCCGCCCGGGCCGCCGGACGCACCCCGGACCAGATCAAGACCGCGTCGAAAGAACTCGATCGCCGCCTGCAGAAGCTCGGCGAGGGCAACGCCTACCGCGACTACCTCGCGAAAGGGTTCACGCTCGACCACGTGGCGGTCGGCCCGTCCCGGCTCTCCAAGGACGACGAGGTCGTCCGGCAGCCCTGCGGCAACAAGTCAGGCGGGACGTGCAGCGCCGTCGCCCCGGACGCCGGCTACGCCGTCCCCACCCAGACGGCGGACGACACCACCGTCGCCCTCGCCTACGCGCTCGCCGCTCCCCACCTGATCGACGACGCGCTAGCCGCGCACGACCAGCAGGACGCACAAATGTGGGCGGGTGCGTTCGCGACCATAGCGACGGGATTCAAGACGGCCTATGACAGAGACCTGAAGAGGTTCCCGGAACTGAAGCCGAGACTCCAGCAGGCCCGGACCCTGATGAACAAGGTCGAGAAGGCCGCGGACCTCCAGCTCCGGGTAGTGGGTCAGCGCGAGCTCGCCACCAAGGTGCACAGCTCGCGGTACGTGCTGCAGAGCCATATCGAGCGGGCCGAGGACCTGGACGCCGAGGCCGCAAAGGTCAAGAAGGACGCCGCCGAGAAGTCCAAGAAGGCCGTGCAGAACGTCGGGCTGGCCTGCACCAAGGCGACGGCGCTGGGCGAGCCCGCCACAGGCGGGAAACGGCTCGCCGCGCTGGTGGCGCTACCGCTGAAGGCACCGTGCGGCGGAGAGGAGGAGAGCGGGCTGGTCAAGGGACTCATGTCCGGCGACCTCGGCGGGGTGGACTTCTCCACGCTGCAGATGCGTTACATGTCGGACGCCGGCGGCCACGTGAAGTACGCGTTCTCCGGGCGGCCGGGCTCCGCCGGGCTCGTCCAGGACGCCGGATCGGGACTCGACGCGGTCGAGAACAGCACCGCCGACCTGCGGACATGGCTGGTCCTCGACCCGAGCGAGTTCTGGGTGAACCTCAATCCGGACGAGCCGAGCCGGATCATCGACCCGGCACTCGGACAGACCAACGCCGGCAAGGCCCTCCTCGAAGCCGACTACCTGATGAAGCGCACCGAAGGGAAACTGCTCGACCCGAAGACCGACCTCGGCGCGAAGTACTGGGACGCGCTGATGGGCGGCTCGACCAAGGCGTGCTACTCGTCCCGCATGTGGATCGTCCCCGGCGACGTCGAAGTGCGCGAGGACGGCTCGTCCCTGTACATCCTCAAGGCCGACCTGGCGGTGAAGGCGAAGGCGCAGCACGTCGCCAACGCCGGCAAGCTGTCCTGCGTTTCGGACCCGGCGAGCGACGCGCGCAACGAGCAGTTGGAGCAGCGGATGATCGTTCCGGAGGTGGTCAAGGCCGTCAACACCGCCCCCGAATACGCGCCCATCCGCCGCGCGTTCCTCGCCCGCGTCATCGCGCAATGGATCCGCAAACGGCACCAGGACGGTCACCGCACGTCCTTCGACGAACTGATCGGCTCCGGGAACATCGGCCCCGCGAAGCTGCAGGACGGCTGGACGCCCCGCCAGGTGTACGACTCGTTCGTCCAGTCCATCCAGAACGGCGACTTCACCTACACGCAGACCATCGACCGGGGCGGCGTGCGGGAGATGCGCCACATGGTGACCGGAGGCGTCGACTTCAGCAAGATCCCCATGAGCGCGGTCGACTCCGCGCGGATGGACCGCGAGCACCCGCGGCTCCCGCAGACGGTCGAGGAGTCCGCGACCCGCCCCGCGTCCGCCGCCGACGGTTCGGTCTGGCTGGGCGAGACCGCCGAATCGCCGGACAACGGGCTGTGGTCCAGGACGTCCGGCACCGTCCGCGCCTTCGTGAACGGCCGCACCGGCATCGCGGCCGTCATCGTGGTCGCGCTCGTCGTGGTGGTCTTCGGCATCCGCACCGGCTCGGCCCGCGGGCGCCGCGCGTCCTGACGCGAAAAAACCGCGGGTCCGAGGACGCGCGGTCTGGTGGAACGTACCCCCGAGCGGATTCGAACCGCCGTTACCGCCTTGAGAGGGCGGCGTCCTAGGCCACTAGACGACGGGGGCCGGACTGTGGTCCGAGGCGGTCTCCCGCTCGGGCCTCGCCCAGCTTACCGGACCCCGCCCCCACCTCGAACCGAATTCCACCCCGCCCCGAAAAACCCGAACGGGCCCCGGTACGCGAAAAGCCCGGTCATCACTGACCGGGCACGTCGCGGAAGCGGGTTGGGGCGAAGTCGGCCGAAGGCCGACGAGCCTGCAATGTACCCCCGAGCGGATTCGAACCGCCGTTACCGCCTTGAGAGGGCGGCGTCCTAGGCCACTAGACGACGGGGGCCTGTCCACGATGGTGGACGCAGCTGGGGTACCAGGACTCGAACCTAGACTAAGTGAACCAGAATCACTCGTGCTGCCGATTACACCATACCCCAGTGCGGTACGGGCTTCCGGGCCGTTTCCGGCTGGTCGCTCGCGCCTCGAAGAGAATACAGGACGGCGGGTCAGCGGCCAAAACGATTGCCGCGACGGGTGGGATCAGCGGGTGAAGTCGGGCGGGCCGATGTGCTCGTCGCCCCACTCGACCAGCGGGCGGAGGCGGCGCCATGCGGCACGGACGCGCGGGACGACCTCCTGCGTCGACATCCAGGCGTCCACGGGCCAGCCTTCGTGGGCGTAGAGGGAGCGGTGGCGCAGCAGGTCCAGGCGGGGATGGTCCTCGGGGGTGCCGCGCGGGCGGGTCTTGAGACGGTCGCCGGCGATCTCCAGCCCGGCGGCCCGCAGGCCGTCCACGATCGCCTGGAGCTCCTTGCCTGAGGAGTCGGCGTCGACGGCGGCCCGGTAGCGGCGGAGCTGCTCCGGTGTCGGCGCGTACATCCCGCCGGCGACCATCAGGCCGTCCGCGTCGATCTGGAGGTAGTAGCTGCCACTGTGGCCGCCCTGGTGCGTCTTGTAGGGCGTCTTGTCCTTACTGAACCGGACGTCGCGGTAGGGGCGGAACAGCTTGACCGCGCCGAACTCCTCCTCGAGTTCGCCGCACAGGTCGGCCATCGGGCCGCGGACGTGGTCGTCATAGACCTGCCGGTTGGCCGTCCAGTAGGACCTGCTGTTGTCGGCGAGAAGGCCCTCGTAGAACTCGAAAGCCTCGCCGGTGAAGCCGGTGAACGCCATGACCTCCCCCTTCGTACGGCGTCCCCAGCTTAGGGACGCCGTACGACAGCGGCGGTCAGTCGCGGGTGACGACGCGGTTGGAGAGGGCGCCGATGCTCTCGATCGTGACCGTCACCTCGTCGCCGACCTGCAGCGGGCCGACGCCGGCCGGGGTGCCGGTGAGGATGACGTCGCCGGGCAGCAGCGTCATGACCTGGCTGACGTACTCGACCAGGCTGGGGACGTCGTGCAGCAGCAGCGACGTGCGCGCCTCCTGGCGGACCTCGCCGTCGACCGTCGTGGAGATCGCCAGGTCGGACGGGTCGGCCTCGGTCTCGATCCACGGGCCGAGCGGGCAGAAGGTGTCGAAGCCCTTCGCCCGCGTCCACTGCCCGTCCTTCTTCTGCAGGTCGCGGGCGGTGACGTCGTTGGCGCAGGTGTAGCCGAGGATCACGTCGGCGGCGCGGGCGGCGGGGACCTCGCGGCACATGCGGCCGATCACCACGGCCAGCTCGCCCTCGTGGTCGACGCGCTCGGAGAGCCGGTCCGGGTAGGCGATCGCCTCGCCGGGCCCGATCACCGCGGTGGACGGCTTGGCGAAGATCACCGGTTCGGCGGGCGGCTCGCCGCCCATCTCGCGCGCGTGGTCGGCGTAGTTCTTGCCGATCGCGATGACCTTGCTGGGCAGGATCGGGGCCAGCAGCCGCACGTCGGCGAGCGGGAAGCGCTGCCCGGTGAAGGTCAGCTCACCGAACGGGTGGGCCGCGACGGCGGCGATGGTGTTCTCCTCCACCACGCCGAAGGACATGCCCTCGTCGGTGGAGAACCTGGCGATACGCATGGCCGAGAGCCTAGTACGCGGCTCAGAAGCCGCACGCGGCGCCGTTCAGCAGGCAGTGCCCCGGCGTCGTCGGGGTGCCGGACGCGCCGTACTGGACGTCCAGCGTGCCGCCGGGCGGGATCGGGTCGGCGCCCTCGGCGCTCTCGATCACCGGATGGGATCCGGCCCGGACGAGCCGGCCCTCCCAGACGTTGCGGACGTCCGCGCCGGGTGCGTCGAAGCTCACCCGCCAGGCGTCCATAGGCCGCCGGGTGCGGTTGGTGATGACGAGCCGGCCCTCGTGGTAGCCCTCGTCGCGCTGGACGACCTGGAAGGTGATGCCGTTCCCCGTCACCACGGTCCCGACCGGCACCTCCGCCGGCGTCGGGCCGTTCCGGGCGGTTCCGCTCGGGGACGGGCGGCCGGACGCCCGGGTCGTCTTCACCGCAGGAGCCTGCGGCGCGGGATCGTCGTCCGACCCGCCGCCGCTGAGCAGCGAGACCGCGCCCAGCGCCACGAGCATGACGAGCACGGCCGCGGCCAGCGCAGTAACGACACCGTAGCGCCGCGGCCGGGCCGCCGTCGTCGCGCGGGGAGACGGCGCCCCGAAGCCCGGGACGACCGGGTTCGTCATCGTGCCTGGCCCCTCGGCGCCGGACCGCGCCGTCCGAGGTTCCTCGTCCGGGGCCGGCTGCCCCGCGACACGGCGGTCGTCCTGATCGACCGTCGGCATCCCCTCGGCCTCGTCCGGCGGGTCGGGAGCCGTGACGTCGGGCGCCGCATCGACGATCGTGGGCTCGGGCGCGGCGGACGGCTCGCCGCCCTCCGGCGGGTCCGGCGCGGTGGCGTCCGGCTCGGTGGCGTCCGGCTCGGCGCGTTCGCCCTCCGGGGCGGGGCGGCGGAACTCGACGGTGGTCGTGTGGTCCGGGGGCACGTAGCCGGGCTCTTCGCCGCTCAACTCCTCGACCTCCCTGGCCGGTCTCATGGAGTCCGACGCCGACCGGGCCGGTCGGGTTCGGCGAATGCCGCCCGAAATGTACGGTCAGCCGGCGGTGGCCGGTTCCAGGCCGCGGCGGGCGGCCCGGCGCTGGTGCCGGTTGAGCATGTCGGTGATCAGCTCGATCGCGTCCGGGGTGCCGATGTCCTGGGCGCCGCTGAGCCAGCGGGTGGCCTCGGCGAGCAGGTCCTCCGCGGACCCGTCGGCGCCGTCGTCGGCCAGCCGGCCGAGCACCGAGCCGAGCCGCAGCGCGGCGGCGGCGTGCCCCGACTCGGCGGCCCGCCGGAACCAGTCGGCGGCCTGCCCGAGGTCGCCCGCGCACTCGTGGACCTCGCCCAGCCCGAAGGCGACGTCGGCCCAGGTTCCGTCCGTGGGACGCCCGAGGTCCTCGGGACTCCAGGGTCGGACAGGCATGCGATCACTCCGGTGGGTCGGCTGCGGACGACGGCGCGCGGGAGAAGCACGCGGGCCGTGCGCGAACCATGGTGGCCTCGCCGCCCGAAATCCGCCACCGGTTTCGGTGGGTTTGATGGAATTTCTACGTGACTACCCGGTCAGTCCAGGAAAGCCCCTCGTTCCATCGAACGAGAAGGGCGGCCCGGAAGCGGCCGGAGCCGGCCGTCGCATCGTGCCGCGGGCGGGGTGGGTACGGTGGGCACGACCAGACGTGAAGGGGGCCGGCGTGTCCGTCGTGAAGATCAATGTCCTGACCGTGGACCCGGAGATGCGCGAGGAGATCGAGAAGCGCTTCGCCGGGCGCGCGGGGCTGGTGGAGTCCGCCGAGGGCTTCGAGGGCTTCGAGCTGCTGCGCCCGGTGGAGGGCCAGGACCGCTACCTGGTGTACACCAAGTGGCGCAGCGAGGAGGACTTCCAGCGCTGGACGCAGAGCCAGGCGTTCCAGCGCGGGCACGCCGAGGCCGCCAAGGACCGCCCGGCCGGCCACGGCCACGGGCACGGGCACGGCGGGCCGGCCGCGGCGGGCTCCGAGCTGTGGGGCTTCGAAGTCGTCGAGAGCGCCGGCCCCAAGCAGGGCTGACCTGGACCGATGCGGTGGGCGCGGGCGCAGGCCCGCGCCCGCCGCATCGCTCAGCCCTTCACCAGGTCCTGGTAGTCGGGGTGCTTCTCGATCCACTTCTTGACGAACGGGCAGAGCGGCACGACCGGGTCGCCCTTGGCCCGGACATCGTCCAGCGCCCCCCTGGCCAGGGAGCTTCCGATGCCCTTGCCCTCGAAGGCGGGGATGACCTCGGTGTGGGTGAACACGACCGCGCCGTCGCGGCGCTCGTACTCGGCGAATCCGGCGAGGTCGCCGTCCACCCGGATCTCGTAGCGGCCCTGCCCGGCGTTGTCGGTGATCTCGGTGCTCATGCCCCGATCATGCCCGACGCCGCGCGGGTTAGCCCGCCTCGTGGCCGGCGTGCAGGAGGCAGTAGGTCACGGCCTCCTCGAGGGCCTGCCAGGACGCGGCGATGACGTTGTCCTCGACGCCGACCGTCCCCCATTCGCGCTCGCCGTCGGCGGACTCGATCAGCACCCGGGTGCGGGCGTCGGTGCCGTGCGCGCCCTCCAGGATGCGGACCTTGTAGTCGACGAGCTCCAGCCGCGCCAGCTCGGGGTAGAGGCGGCCCAGCGCGATGCGCAGCGCGTTGTCGAGGGCGTTGACGGGGCCGTTGCCCTCGCCGGTCGCGATGATCCGCTCGCCCTTGGCGTGCAGCTTGACGGTGGCCTCGCTGACCATGGAGCCGTCCGGGCGGCGCTCCACGATGGACCGCCACGACTCGACCTCGAAGTGCCGCTGCCGGACGCCGGTCAGCTCCTCGCGCAGCAGCAGCTCGAACGAGGCGTCCGCGGCCTCGAAGGTGTAGCCGGTGGACTCCAGCTCCTTGACCTTGTCCACGACGGCCTTGGCCTTGTCGCCGGACAGGTCGTAGCCGAGCTCGCGGCCCTTGAGCTCGACGGACGCGCGGCCGGCCATGCTGGAGACCAGCATCCGCATGTCGTTGCCGACGGTCGCCGGGTCGATGTGCTGGTAGAGGTCCGGGTCGACCTTGACGGCGGAGGCGTGCAGCCCCGCCTTGTGCGCGAACGCCGACAGGCCCACGTAGGGCTGCTGGGAGCCGGGCGCGACGTTGGTGACCTCCGAGACCGCGTGCGCGATCCGGGTCATCTCGGCCAGCTGCCCGTCCGAGACGAGGTCCATGCCCCGCTTGAGCTGCAGGTTCCCGATGACGGTGAACAGGTTGGCGTTGCCGCTGCGCTCGCCGTAGCCGTTCGCGCAGCCCTGCACGTGGGTGGCGCCGGCCTTGACGGCGGCGAGCGAGTTGGCGACCGCGCAGCCGGAGTCGTCGTGGCAGTGGATGCCGACGCGGACGCCGAGCCCGACGACCTCGTCGACGACGTCGGCCAGCTCGTCCGGCAGCATGCCGCCGTTGGTGTCGCAGAGCGCGACGACGTCCGCGCCCGCCTCGGCGGCGGTGCGGACGGCCTCCAGCGCGTAGGCGCGGTTGGCCTTGTAGCCGTCGAAGAAGTGCTCGGCGTCCAGGAAGACTCGTTGGCCCTCCGCACGCAGGTGGGAGACCGTGTCGCGGATCATCGCGAGGTTCTCCTCCAGTGTCGTGCGGAGGGCCAGCTCGACGTGCCTGTCGTGACTCTTGGCGACCAGGGTCACGACGGACGCGCCGGATTCGCGCAGGGCGGCGACCTGGGGGTCATCGGCCGCCTTCACCCCGGCCCGGCGGGTCGCGCCGAACGCGGTGAGCCGCGCGTGCCTCAGGTCCAGCTCTGTCAGAGCCCGCCTGAAGAATTCGGTGTCCTTGGGATTGGCTCCCGGCCAGCCGCCCTCGATGAAGCCGACGCCCAGGTCGTCGAGGTGGCGCGCGACGGCGAGCTTGTCGGTGACGGAGAGGTTCAGCCCCTCCTGCTGCGAGCCGTCGCGGAGCGTGGTGTCGTAGACGTGGAAGTCGTCGCCTTGCATGGTCGGTTCCCCCAGGGATGGGTGATCAGCGCCAGGACACAAAAAAGACCCCTCACGGACGTGAGAGGTCTGCGCGCCGGCGTTGTCCCGTTAGATGCCGGCGCGCCAGCCGATAATGACGAGGCTGTGGCGCATGATGCGACCCAGTCTGCCACACCCTCCCACGTGCATGGACATTTGTCTCGGATGTTGAGACGGGCGCCGCCGCGCCGGGTCCGCAGAACACGCCGGATCCGGGCTTGAACCGACCTGTCACACCCACGCCGCGAACATCGATCTATTTCACGGCATCAGGGTGCATTGAAGGACAGAAAATGCGAGCCCAAGGTTAAGTAAGGTTTTCGTCGCGTAAATGCGCTTGCGCATTGCCCTGCAAATGACCGAGGATCGCGCTGTCCGCCGGATGAGGGGATTTCCGATGAGCGGTGAACCGGTTCGCGGAACGGTCGCGTCCTGGGACGACGAGAACGGCTGGGGGGTGCTGGTCTCGCCGGACCTCCCCGGCGGGGTCTGGGCGCACTTCTCCGTCGTGCGCACCGAGCCGGGCGGCTTCGCCTCCCTGGATCCCGGTGAGAGCGTGCTGTTCACCTGGGAGGAAGCAGAGCAGGACGGCTACGCCTACCGCGCGCTGGACGTGCGGAGGGCCGGCCGGAACTGAGGATCCCGGCGGCGGACCCGCCACGGCCGCCCGCCGGCTCCGGCGGACGGCGACCATTTCCGAAGGGAATGCCTGGAATGCGCATGCAGAGTTTCGGCCGGACGGCCCTGATCACCGGAACGGCCCTGACAATGGCGCTCGGCACCGTGTCGGCCGCGTCCGCCGCGTCCGCCGCCGGCCGTCCGGAGCGCGCCTCCGCGACGCGCGCGGCTCATTACTTCGTGTTCACGAAACGGCAGCAGGGATTCGCGCACCGGGACCGGATCGGCGCGTTCCACGCGCAGGTGAGGCTCACCGGGCGGTACTCCCGGCAGTACCCGATGCCGTGGTCGTTCCAGATCACGAGCAAGAAGCTGCGGGCGATCGCGCGGGGCCGGGCGGTCTGCACCGCCACCGGCCTGAACGGCCACTACCACGACCGGCACGTGATCCCCGTCGGCTACGTCTGGCACTCCACCGTCAAGCCGCACCGCGTCCGCAAGGTCTACGCCCTGTCGGGCACCTGCACCTTCCCGGTGCAGGTCAACGGCAGGCCCGGGCGGGCCTACGTCGGGTTCGCGTTCCACTACGCGATCAACCCGGACTCGCACGGGGTGAGCCCGAAGACCGCGGGCTCCGCGGTCACCACCACCGTGCGCTTCGGCCGCTGACCTGGCCGCACATGACGGCGCCCGATGGCGCGCACCCGGGGACGGGCGCGCCATCGGGCGCTTCCACGATCAGACGATCTGGTGGACCCAGCCGTAGGGGTCCGGGCGGGTGCCGTACTGGATGCCGACGAGCTCCTGCCGCAGCCTCATGGAGATCTCGCCGGGCTCGCCGTCCCCGATCGTCCACTCCCGGTCGTTGCCCTTGACCCGGCCGACCGGGCTGATGATCGCGGCGGTGCCGCAGCCGAACACCTCGGTGATCTCGCCGGACGCGCAGCCGGCCTGCCACTCGTCGATGCTGATCTTGCCCTCCTCGGCGGGAATGCCGAGGTCGGGGGCGAGCTTGAGCATCGAGTCGCGGGTGACGCCGGCCAGCAGCGTGCCGGTGAGCGACGGGGTGAGCAGCCGGGCCTGCGCGCCGGACCCGTAGACGAACATCAGGTTCATCGAGCCGACCTCCTCGACCCAGCGGTGCTCCACCGCGTCGAGCCAGACGACCTGGTCGCAGCCCTGCTCGACGGCCTCGGCCTGGCCGGCGAAGGACGCGGCGTAGTTGCCGCCGAACTTGGCCTCGCCGGTGCCGCCGGGCGCCGCGCGGGTGTAGTCCTGTGACAGCCACACCGACACCGGCTTGATGCCACGCGGGTAGTACAGCCCGGACGGGGAGGCGATGACCATGAACAGGAACTCGTTCGCCGGGCTGTTCACGCCGAGCGCGCGGGTCGTGGCGAACATGAACGGCCGCAGGTAGAGGCTGTGCCCCTCGGAGTCGGGGACCCACTCCTTGTCGGTGCGGACGAGCAGCTCGACGGCGTCGACGAACAGCTGCTCGGGGATCTCCGGCATGGCCATCCGCTTGGCGGAGCGGTTCATCCGGGCCGCGTTCATGTACGGCCTGAAGGTGACGATCGAGCCGTCCGGCTGCTTGTAGGCCTTGAGGCCCTCGAACAGCTCCTGGGCGTAGTGGAACACCTGGCTGGCCGGGTCCATCGGGATCGGCCCGTAGGGCTCGAGCCTGGCGTCGTGCCAGCCGCGGTCCGCCGAGTACCGGATGGTGACCATGTGGTCGGTGAAGTACCGGCCGAAGCCCGGATCGGCCAGGACGCGTTCGCGCTCGGCGGCCGTCGCGGGCCGCTCGGTCAGCGTGATCTCGAAGTCCAGGGTGTCGCTCATCGCCGTTCGTCCTCTCCCGATCGCCGGTGCGGCTCCATTGCCGCTGCGGCGTCCTTAGTCCCTATTGTCGTACTTCGTTCCTCGACCCCACTCCTCGCACGCGGCGCATACGGAAACCGGGCGCGCCGCGAGGCGCGCCCGGAGTGTCCCTGCTCGTAGCCGGAGAGGCGCGCCCTCAGCCCGATACTCGCTTGGCGATCGCGTCGCCGATCTGGGCGGTCGACCGCGTCCCGAGGGCGCCGCGCTCGGCCAGGTCGTCGGAGACGGCCTGCTCGACGCGGCGGGCGGCGCCGTCCGCGCCGATGTGGTCGAGCAGCATCGCGACCGACAGGATCGTGGCGGTCGGGTCGGCCTTGCCCTGCCCGGCGATGTCGGGGGCGCTGCCGTGCACCGGCTCGAACATCGACGGCGCCGTCCGGTCGGGGTTGACGTTCCCGGACGCGGCGAGCCCGATGCCGCCGGCGATCGCGGCGCCGATGTCGGTGATGATGTCGCCGAACAGGTTGTCGGTGACCACGACGTCGAAGCGCTGCGGCTGGCCGACGAAGAACATGGTGGCCGCGTCGACGTGGCAGTAGTCGGTGCCGACCTGCGGGTACTCCGCGCCGACCCGCTTCAGCGTGCGCTGGTAGAGGTCGCCGGCGAAGGTGAGGACGTTGTCCTTGTGGACCAGTGTCAGCTTCTTGCGGGGGCGCGACGCCGCGACCTCGAACGCGTACCGGACGACCCGCTCGACGCCGAAGGCGGTGTTGACGCTCTCCTGCGTGGCGACCTCGTGCGGGGTGCCCTTGCGCAGGACGCCGCCGACGCCGGTGTAGGGGCCCTCGGTGCCCTCGCGGACGACGACCATGTCGATGTCGTCCGGCGTGACGTCCGCCAGCGGGGTCTTCACGCCCGGGAACAGCTTCACCGGGCGGAGGTTGACGTAGTGGTCGAGCTCGAAGCGGGTCCGCAGCAGCAGCCCGCGCTCCAGCGTCCCGCTCGGCACGCTCGGGTCGCCGACGGCGCCCAGCAGGATGACGTCCTGGCCGCGCAGCTCCTCCAGCACCGAGTCGGGCAGCGTCTCCCCGGTCCGGTGCCAGCGGGCGGCGCCCAGGTCGTAGGAGGTCTGCTCGAACGCGAGGTCGCCGGACGGGGCGACGGCCTCGAGGACCTTCAGTCCCTCGGCGACCACCTCGGGGCCGATCCCGTCACCGGGGATGACGGCCAGACGAATGCTGCGGGAAGCCATGGGCGTACTGTACTGCAAACGTCTCACTGCTTGGGCTTTCATCTCATATCCCGGTACGCGGGTCTCGCCGCCGGCGGCCGGGGCGTCACCTTCGTCACTCTTCGCGGGGTTGACGGGCCGGGTGCGAGAGGAGACGCTCTCCTCGACAAGTTCACATCGAGGCGACGGTGCGCAGGAACCTGGTGCGAATCCAGGACGGTCCCGCCACTGTGACCAGGGAGTCTCCCCCGCTCGACGACCACGACCGGCACGCGCCGGCGGGAAGGTCGGAGGGAGACGGCGATCTGGGAGTCAGGACACTGACCCGTCGTCCTCCCGCAACCGGGGCGAGTGCACCCCGTGAGGAGAACCCGACATGGCCGAGTCCGCCGTACCGTCCGCCGCGTCCCCGCAGGCCGAGCCGTCCCCCGCGCCGCTGCGCCTGCCGATCCGCGACATCGTCCCCTGGGCGGTGCTGGCCGTGGCGCTGGCCGCGATCCTGATCTACTTCGTCGGCGCCGAGCAGGGCGCGACGTCGGTCTTCGGCGGCACCTGGGTGCACGAGTTCACCCACGACGGCCGGCACCTGCTCGGCTTCCCCTGCCACTAGGCCGGGCCGATGATGAGAGCACTGCTTGTCCGCGGGATGCTCGCGGGCCTGGCCGCGGCCGCCCTCGCACTGGTCATCGCCTGGCTGTACGGGGAACCGCAGGTCGGGCACGCCATCGCGTTCGAGGAGGCGAAGGCGCACGCCGAGCACGCCGGGCACGAACCCGAGGTCGTCAGCCGCACCGTGCAGCAGACCGCCGGCCTGATCACCGCGATGGCGGTGTACGGGGTGGCGCTCGGCGGGCTGTTCTCGATCGCGTTCGCCTTCGCGTCCGGGCGGCTCGGACGGCTCGGCGCCCGCGCCACCGCCGCCCTGGTCGCCCTCGCCGGGTTCGTGGCGATCGAGCTGGTGCCGTTCCTGAAGTACCCGGCGACGCCCCCGGCGGTCGGCAACCCGACGACCATCGGCGGCCGGACGGCGCTGTACTTCTGCATGATGGCTCTGGGGGTGCTGGCGACGACCGCGGCGGTGATCGTGTGCCGCCGCCTCGTCCCCCGGCTCGGCGCCTGGAACGCGGTCACGGTGACCGCGATCGGCTACGCCGTCCTGCTGGCGGTCGTGTACCGGCTCACGCCGAAGCCCGACGCGATCCCGGAGCACTTCCCCGCGACGGTCCTGTGGAACTTCCGGATCGCCTCCCTGGGCGTCCAGCTCGTCCTGTGGGCCACGATCGGGCTGCTGTTCGGCTACCTGACGGAACGGGCCGGCGCCCGCCGCCGGTCCCTCGCCCCCGCCTAACCGGAGCGACCGGGCGCCCGGCGGAGACCGCAGTCCCCGCACATCTCCCCGCCGGGCGGGACGCGGTAGTACAGGCAGCAGTTGCGGCGGACGAATCCGCGCGGGCCGAACGCCCCCGCTCCCGCGAGCGGGGGCCGGGCCAGCAGTTCGCGGACGAGGGCGCCGCGGAAGGGGTCGCGCGGGCCGACGTTCAGGCCGCCGGCGAGGGCGGAGGCCGCGTTCCCCCACAGCAGGCCGTCCGCGAGGCGGGAGACGGCCCGCATCGTGGCGCGCAGCGGCTCCAGCTGGCCGGTGACGACCGCGTCGTGGACGAGATCGGCGGCCTCGGCCGGGCCGTCGGCGCGCCATCCGCGCGGGTCGGCGAGCCAGAGGGCGATGGGCGCGCCCGGCGCCCATCGCCAGTGCAGGCCGGACAGGTCGGGCACGATCCCGTGGACCGCCGCCGCGACGACCGGCGACCACAGCCGCGACGCGAGGCCCTGGAACAGGATGGACGCCGCGACGCGCCGTTCGCCGGTGCCGAGCCGCTCGGCGTAGCGGTCGGTGAGGTCGGCGAGCCGGACGGGGTCGCGCTCGGGCAGCGGCCGCCACGTCGGATCGGCCTCCTCGGCCGGATCGGTGGTGATCGCGAAGTACGGCCCGAGGCGCCCGGCGGCGCGCAGGGCCCGCGCGACCTCCTCGGTCCCGGCGGGCAGGGGCGGCGGCATGGGCTTCACCCTGCCATGCCGCCGGTGCCGTGCCGACCGGAGGGCCGTGCCGACCAGAGGGGCGTGCCGACCGGAGCGGCTAGCGGGAGGGGTGGCCGCCGTTGTCGCGGCGGTCCAGGGCCGTCTGCAGGGCCCGGGCCGCCTCTTCGGCGGCGTCGTCGGCGGGCGCGTTGGTCCAGGTGGTGTCGTTCATGATCGCTCCGAATCGCTGAGGCTGGTGCCGGAGGGCCGCCGGGACGCGCGGTTCGCGCGTGTCCGGGCGCGGGATCGGGCTCATGGCCGGGCGGAACCTCCGCAGCGGTGCCGGCCTGCCGATATCAGGCCCCGCTGCGGCAGCGAAGGATTACCGCGAAAAGCCGCATGATTACGAACCACGCTACCCGCCGTCCGGGCGGCTGTCCCGACCCGTGGCGTAAAATCTCAACATATGAGACGCGATCAGGTTCGCGACATGCCACGGGCGGGCGCCGGCACGATCGCCGGACGCCCGCCCGCGGCGGTGTCCCGAGCTGCTCTCGGTACCAGGTGCTCCCGGTCCTAGTCGAGGTCCACGCGGCGGCCCATGTCGGCGCCCACCTCGGCGGTGATCGCGTCCACGAGCTGCGCCGGGATCCCCGAGTCGACGGTCAGCGCGATCAGCGCCTTGCCGCCCTTGGCGTCCCGGCCGACCTGCATGCCGGCGATGTTGACCGCGGCGTCGCCGAGCAGCTTGCCCACCGCGCCGACGATGCCCGGGCGGTCGACGTAGGAGAAGAACGCCATGTGCGCGGTCGGCACCAGCTCCATGTTGTAGCCGTTGATCTCGATGATCCGCTCGGCGTGCTTCGGGCCGGTCAGCGTGCCGGACACCGACACCACCGCGCCGTCGGCCATCGTGCCGCGCACCTGCACCACGTTGCGCCAGTCGGGGCTGTCCTCGCTGGTGGTGAGGGTGACCTCGACGCCGCGGTCGCGGGCCAGCAGCGGCGCGTTGACGAACGTCACCGCCTCCTCGGTCACGTCCACGAACACGCCCTTGAGCGCGGCGAGCTCCAGCACCTTGACGTCGTGCTCGGCGATCTCGCCGCGCACCACCACGTCGAGGCGGACGGGGACCCCGCCGGCCAGCGCGGTGAAGATGCGGCCGAGCTTCTCGGCCAGCGGCAGGCCGGGCTTGACGTCCTCGGCGACCGCGCCGCCCTGGACGTTCACCGCGTCCGGCACGAACTCGCCGGACAGCGCCAGCTTCACCGAGCGGGCGACCTGCGTGCCGGCCTTCTCCTGCGCCTCGTGGGTGCTGGCGCCCAGGTGCGGGGTGACCACGACGTTGTCGTGCACGAACAGCGGGCTGTCGGTGCAGGGCTCGCTGCTGAACACGTCGATGCCGGCGCCGGCGACCCGGCCGTCCTTCAGCGCGAGGTCGAGCGCCTCCTCGTCGACGATCCCGCCGCGCGCGGCGTTGACGATCCGCACGCTCGGCTTGACCTGGTGCAGCTCGCGGTCGCCGACGAGGCCGAGGGTCTCGGGGGTCTTCGGCAGGTGCACGGTGATGAAGTCGCTCTCCTGGAGCAGCTCGTCGAGGGTGACGAGCTTGACGCCGAGCTGGGCGGCCCGCGCGGCCTGCACGTACGGGTCGAAGGCGATCACGTTCATGTCGAACGCGGCGAGGCGCTGGGAGACCAGCACGCCGATGCGGCCGAGGCCGAGCACGCCGACGGTCTTGCCCTGCAGCTCGACGCCGGTGTACCTGGAGCGCTTCCACTCGCCCTGCTTGAGGGCGGCGTGGCCCTGCGGAACGTTCCGCGCGGTGGCCAGCAGCAGCGCGATCGCGTGCTCGGCGGCGGTGACGATGTTGGAGGTCGGCGCGTTGACGACCATGACGCCGGCCTTGGTGGCGGCCTCCACGTCGACGTTGTCGAGGCCGACGCCGGCGCGCGCGACCACGCGCAGCCTCTTGGCGTGCTGGAAGACCTCGGAGGTGACCTTGGTGGCGCTGCGGACGATCAGGGCGTCGACGTCCGCGACGGCGGGCAGCAGCTTGGCCTTGTCGCTGCCGTCGACGTGACGGACCTCGAAGTCGGATTCCAGCACGGCGATGCCGGCCGGGGAGAGCTCTTCTGCGACGAGGACGACGGGCTTGCTCAAGGAAACAGTCCTTCGGGAAGTCGGATGTTCGGCTGATGTGCAGGTGAAGTCGCGAGTCACCTCGTCGTGCCCTCGCCCCCAGCGGCGAGTCTATCCCCCGGCGGGCGGCGGGGTTCGCGGCAGGGAAACACCGGCCGGTAACTCCCCTGTGTCCGCCGTGCCGGGCCCGCCCTTACCCTCCGGAGCCGGTCAGGCCGCGTTCGGCTCGGGGACCGCGGCCAGCACGGCGGCGACCCGCTCGGCCTCGGCGACCCGGACGTGCGGGACGTCCACGAAGACCCGCAGCGGCCCCGCGGGCAGGCCCAGCTCCTCGGCCACCTGGAGCTGGACCTCGCGCAGCGGGATGTAGGCCAGGTAGCCCCGGAAGACGTCCTGCGACCGGAACATCCCGGTCATGATCAGCCGGTAGCCGCGGATGCGGAACGACAGCGCGGTCAGGCACGGCACCGCGGCGGCGTCCTCCCCCGGCAGCGTCAGCGAGATCCACGCGCTGGTCGTCCACGGCCGGGCCCGCAGCAGGCCGACGACCCAGCGCAGCTGGTCGACGCCGTCGAGGTCGCGCAGCCGCGGCCCGTACCGGCCGGTCACCGCGTCCCGGGCGCGCTCCTGGGCGCGGCGCGCGATCCGGTCGCGGTCGCCGTGCTTGAGCAGGATCGGATCCTCCCAGCTCAGCGAGCTGATCTCGAACATCAGCGGGGGCCCCTCGATGATGGGCCCCACGTCCTCCATGCCGGCCACTCCGGCCGCCCATACGTGCCGCAGGACGCCGATCCACGCCCTCCCGCACGTCTCCCAGCGCCGGACGTCGTTGTCTCGCGCCTGCACGTCATCTCTCCGCGCCATTGCCGGCCCGATCACCGCCAATGCGGAACGGGTGTTTTCCTGCCCGCGGCATTGCCGCGCCGGTGATGAATTGCGCCGCGCGCCCGGCCGGCCGCCCCGAGAGGATCCTTGACAGCCTCTCACCACTCATGGACTCGCCCCAACGCCGCTCCGGCGGCGGCCACGTGAGTGTTCGCGCAGGTGCTCCCGCGCCGGCCACGGCCGTCGCGACTTTCTTCAAGTATCCGGCAAGGTGGGCCAAAAGGATAGGTTCTTTTACCCCTCAGGCCATCTCCACCCGCATTCTGACCACCCGGGCGCACAAGGGTCATTGGACAATCTGTCCAAACGATCGGCCGCCTTTACCGCCGGGTGCGGCCGGGCTCCCTCACCAGGGGTCCGGGCCGTCCCGGTGCAGCACGACGTAGCCGTCCCGGCTGAACACCTCCCGGTAGCCGGACGCCGTCAGCTCGGCGACCCGCCGCTGCTGCTCGGCCACCGACGTGAAGGGGAACGTCCGCCGCTGCACGTCCGCGACGACCCAGGGCGCGTTGCGCGGCTGCCAGTCCCACAGCAGGACGCGGGTACGGGCGGTCAGGCCGGGGCCGACGCCGTTGGCGGCCTCCACGAGCGCCCCGTCGGGGACCCTCGCCACCGCCGCCGCGGCGGCCGACGCCCGCTCGTTGCGCCGGTACAGCGCCGGGTCGCCGAGCGCGCCGAAGGCGAAGAACGGCACGGCGACGATCGCCGCCGCCAGCAGGCCGGCCGCCGGAACCCAGGGCGGGCTCAGCCCCTCCCTGAGCCGCCCGCGCAAGCGCACGCGCGCGCGCAGCCGGTCGCTGCGGCGCAGCCGTGCGGCACCGTCCACGGCGGCCAGGACGAGAGCCGCGACGATGAACGCGTTGTAGTGGTAGTGAGGCGCCCACCAGTTGGCGAACCGGTCGGCGAGCATCCGCTCGATCAGCGGCGGCAGGACGACCAGCGTCAGCGGCGAGGCCAGCGGGAGCAGCAGCAGGGGCAGGACGAGGAGCCCCATCATGGCGAGCTTGGCCGGCGGGCTGCCGATCTCCGCGGCGGCGTCCCACGGGTGGGTCAGCGCGTGCACGGCGGCGTGCGGGAGGTCGGGGCCCAGCGAGGTGTAGGCCCAGTAGTAGTCGTTGTCGCCGCCGAAGACGGCGATGGCGACCTTGGAGCACACGGCGGTCGCGACCGCGCCGACCGTCAGGTAGGCCAGGCCCGCGCGCCGCTCGCCGCGGCTGGTCAGCAGGAACAACCCGAACCCCGCCAGTAGCAGCCCCATGTCCTCCTTGACCAGCAGCAGGAGGAACGCGGCGAGCGCCGCCCGGCCGCGCCGCCCGGCGTCGTAGCGCTCGATCATCACCGCCGACAGCAGCGGGACGAACGCGACCTCGTGGAAGTCGAAGGCGAGCGCCTCGGCGATCGGCCAGGACAGCGCGTAGGCGCCCGCCGCGCAGTACCCGGCGCCCGCGCCGAGCCGCCGCTCGGTGAACCGCCAGATCGGCACGATCGCCAGCGCGAACAGCACCCCCTGCGCGACCAGCAGCGTCCCCGGGCCGTCGTGGATCCAGTACAGCGGCGCGAGCACCGCCAGGATCGGCGAGAAATGGTCGCCGAGCACGGAGAAGCCGGGCCCGAACCCGTTGTGGACGCCCTTGACGATCGCCACCGGGGCACCGAAGCGGCTGTAGGACCGGACCGCCTGGTCGAAGATCACCAGGTCGTAGGTGCTGGTCCGGAAGGCGTGCAGGCGCAGCAGCGCGAACGCGGAGTTCAGCACGGCGCTCGCGGCGACCAGCGCGGCGAGCGCCCAGGCCCGCCGCCTCCCGTGCGCCGCCCGGTCCGCTGGAGCGCCGTCCGCCGCCCCCGGCGCCGCCACCGCCTCGACCTCCGCCACGGGCCGGACGCTACCAGCCGCAGGCCCCTGCCCAGGCGCGCGGCGCCGCCGCCGCGGCGGGACCCTCACGCGGGCACCGTCACGCGGCGGCCCTCATGGGGCGGCCCTCATGGGGCGGTGGAACCGGTCAGCGACGCCTCGCAGTGGTCCAGCCAGCGGACCTCGGCCTCCGCCTGGAAGATCATCGACTCCAGGACGAGCCGCCATGCGCGGGCGTCGCGCCGGCCGTCCTCCGCCGGGCCGCCGGGCCCGTCGCCGGCCGCGGCCTTCAGCCGGTCGAGGTCGCGCAGCCCGCGCAGGGTTGCGGCGCGCTGCGTCCGGACGACCTGGCGGACGTCCACGCCGGGGGCGGTGACGGCCATCGCCAGCTTGATCGCCAGCTCGTCGCGGGGCCGGTCGGCGCGGGCCAGCGGGGTCGCGAACCAGCGGCGCGCGTCCGCCTCGCCGGCCGGGGTGATCCGGTAGACGAACCGGCCCTCGCCGTCGGCGCCGTCGCGGACCACCAGCTCGTCGCGCTCCAGGCGGGCCAGCGTGGAGTACACCTGCCCGATGTTGAGCGGCCACGACGCCCCCGTGGACGCCTCGAACTCGGCGCGCAGCTGGTAGCCGTAGCGCGGGCCCCGGGCGAGCAGCGCCAGCAGGCCGTGACGGATGGACATGATCACCGAGTATGCATACCCGGTATGCGCAGCGCAATACCGAGTATGCATCCCGGAGGACACGCTACCGGAATTTCACTGTGCGCAGCCACCGCGCGCCTTACCGTGACGATGTCCCCGGCCGATCAGGAGAGAAGCGTGACCTCGGACAGCACGATCAGCGTCCTGCGCGACGTCCTGCGCGTCTACGACCACCGGTACCTCGACCTCGACCGCCGGCAGCGGGACCGCCTCGTCGACGGCACCCGCCGGGTCATCGGCGAGGAGGGCCTGAGCGACGCCGCCCGCGCCGCGCTGCCCGCCGCCGACCGGCTGCGCGCGTTCTGCATCCAGTACGGCCTGCGGGAGGAGCTGGAGCGGCTGATCCGCGACGAGGTGGAGGGCAGCCCGGCGGGCGCCGTCGTGGTCGGCGGCCGGATCTACGCGATGTACCCCTACCTGCGCGGCGTCCCCCGGCAGGACGCCGACATCACCACCGAGGTCGGCGTCGAGCACCGCCTCGACGCGGTGTCCTGGCAGGGCAAGAGGGTCCGCGTTCGCGGCACCGCGCTGCTGGAGCGCGTCGAGACCAACCGGACGGCCGTGGACGTCATCCTGCGCGAGCGGACGACCGGCAAGGAGCACGTCTTCCCCGCCGGCGCGCGCCCCGCCGCGGACACGGGGACCGGCGGCTTCGAGGCGTTCGCCGACCCGTCCGGCGTCGAACCGGGCCGCTGGGACGTGCACGTCGCCGCGACCGCCCACGGCGTGACCCGCGAGGCCCGCTTCGGCTCCCGCCGCGCCGACGGCCTCAAGACCGCGCCGCAGCGGCGTTCCGTAGGCCCGCACCACGTCTCGGTCTACTTCACCAAGGGCGGCCACCTGGCACTGGTGATCCGGGAGGACGCCGGCGCCGCGCCCCTGCGCGCCCGCATCCGCCGCCGCCTCTCCCGCCGCGGCGCACCCCGCTGAAACACCGACGGGGGCGAGCACCGCGCGCCCGCCCCCGTCCAGAACCCTGCCGTCGCTGGAGCTCCGCTCCAGGCGTCGGTCAGTCGTTCAGCCAGCTCATCATCGGGCGGAGTTCCGCGCCGGTCTTCTCGACCGGGTGCTCGGCGAGCTGCTCGCGGTACTTGCCGAACTGGGCCTGGCCGCCCTCGAACTCCTCCACCAGCTCCTTGGCGTACTCGCCGGACTGGATCTCGCCGAGGATCTTCTTCATCGCGGCCTTGGTCTCCGGCGTGATCACGCGCGGGCCGCGGCTGTAGCCGCCGTACTCGGCGTTGTCGGACACCGACCAGTACATCTTGGAGATGCCGCCCTCGTACATCAGGTCGACGATCAGCTTCAGCTCGTGCAGCACCTCGAAGTAGGCCACCTCCGGCTGATAGCCGGCCTCGGTCAGCACCTCGAAACCGGCCTTGACCAGCTCGGACGCGCCGCCGCACAGCACGGCCTGCTCGCCGAACAGGTCGGTCTCGGTCTCCTCGGTGAAGGTGGTCTTGATACCGCCCGCGCGCAGCCCGCCGATGCCCTTGGCGTACGACAGCGCCAGCGGCCAGGCGTTGCCCGTCGGGTCCTTCTCCACCGCGACGATCACCGGGACGCCGCGGCCCGCGACGAACTGGCGGCGGACGAGGTGGCCCGGGCCCTTCGGCGCGACCATCGCCACGTCCACGCCCTCCGGCGGCTGGACGAGGCCGTACCGGATGCTGAACCCGTGGCCGAAGAACAGCGCGTCGCCCTCGACGAGGGCCGGCTTGATGTCCTTCTCGAAGATCTCGCGGTGGTGGTGGTCGGGGGCCAGCAGCATGACGAGGTCGGCCTCCTCGGCCGCCTCCGCCGGGGTGACCACGCGCAGGCCCTCGGCCTCGGCCTTCTCCCGGCTGGCCGACCCCTCGCGGAGCCCGACCCGCACGTCGACGCCGGAGTCGCGCAGCGACAGGGCGTGCGCGTGCCCCTGGCTGCCGTACCCGATGATCGCGACGTGCCGGCCCTGGATCACGCTCAGGTCGGCGGCGTCGTCGTAGAACATCTCAGCCACAGTGCTGTTGCCTTTCTTCGATGTGTTTTCCGGTTCAGGCGCTGCGTTCGATGGCGCGCAGCGAGCGGTCGGTGATGGACCGGGCGCCGCGTCCGATGGCCACCATGCCGGACTGGACCAGCTCCTTGATGCCGAACGGCTCCAGCACCTTGATGAAGGCGTCGAGCTTGTCGCGGTTGCCGGTGGCCTCGATCGTGACCGCGTCGGGCGCCACGTCCACCACCTTGGCACGGAACAGCGTGACGGTCTCCAGGACCTGGGAGCGGGTCTCGGCGTCCGCGCGGACCTTGACCAGGACCAGCTCGCGCTGCACCGACGCCGTCGGCTCCAGCTCGACGATCTTCAGCACGTTGATCAGCTTGTTCAGCTGCTTGGTCACCTGCTCCAGCGGCAGCTCGGCGACGTTGACCACGATCGTCATCCGGGAGATGTCCGGGTGCTCGGTGGTGCCGACCGCGAGGGACTCGATGTTGAAGCCGCGGCGCGAGAACAGGGCCGCGACCCGCGCCAGGATGCCCGGCTTGTTCTCCACCAGGACCGAGAGGGTGTGCGAGGTCATCGCGGTCAGTCTCCGTTCTCCCACTCGGGAGCCATGTCCCGCGCGATCTTGATGTCGTCGTTGGTGGTGCCGGCGGCGACCATCGGCCAGACCATCGCGTCCTTGTGGACCACGAAGTCGATCACGACGGGGGCGTCGTCGATCTCCATCGCCTTGGCGATGACCGCGTCCACGTCCTCGGCCTTCTCGCAGCGCAGGCCCACGCAGCCGTAGGCCTCGGCGAGCTTGACGAAGTCGGGGATGCGCTTGGCCGCGTGCTCGGCGCGGGGCTGCAGGCCGGTGTTGGAGTACCGGCCGTCGTAGAACAGCGTCTGCCACTGCCGGACCATGCCGAGGTTACCGTTGTTGATCACGGCGACCTTGACCGGGATGCCCTCGATCGCGCAGGTGGCCAGCTCCTGGTTGGTCATCTGGAAGCAGCCGTCGCCGTCGATCGCCCAGACCGTGGTGTCCGGCGCGCCGACCTTGGCGCCCATCGCCGCCGGGACCGAGTACCCCATCGTCCCGGCGCCGCCGGAGTTCAGGAACGCGCCCGGCCGCTCGTACTTGATGAACTGCGCCGCCCACATCTGGTGCTGGCCGACGCCCGCGACGTAGTACGCCTCCGGGCCGGCGATCTTCCCGATCCGCTCGATGACGTACTGCGGGGACAGCGTGCCGTCCTCGGGGGCGTCGTAGCCCAGCGGGTAGGTGTCGCGCCAGGCGTTGAGCTGGCGCCACCAGTCCTCGTAGTTCCCCCGGTGGCCGTTCTCGTGCTCGTTCTGCACCGCGACGATCAGGTCGGCGATGACCTCCCGGGCGTCGCCGACGATCGGGACGTCCGCGTGCCGGTTCTTGGAGATCTCCGCCGGGTCGATGTCGGCGTGCACGACCTTGGCGTGCGGGGCGAACCCGTCGAGCTTGCCGGTGACCCGGTCGTCGAACCGGGCGCCGAGCGCGACCAGCAGGTCGGCGCGCTGCAGCGCGCCGACCGCGCCGACGCTGCCGTGCATGCCCGGCATGCCCATGTGCAGCGGGTGGCTGTCGGGCAGCGCGCCCTTGGCCATCAGCGTGGTGACGACGGGCGCGCCGGTCAGCTCGGCGAGGACCTTCAGCTCGGCGGCCGCGCCGGCCTTCAGCACGCCGCCGCCGACGTACAGCACCGGGCGCTCCGCCCCGGCGATCAGCCGGGCCGCCTCGCGGACCTGCTTGGAGTGCGGCCGGGTGACGGGACGGTACCCGGGGAGCTGCATCTGGACGGGCCACTGGAAGTCGACCGTGGCCTGCATGGCGTCCTTGGCGATGTCGACCAGGACCGGGCCGGGGCGGCCGGTGCCGGCGATGTGGAACGCCTCGGCGATGGTGCGGGCGATGTCCTCGGCCTTGGTGACCAGGAAGTTGTGCTTGGTGATCGGCATCGTGATGCCGGCGATGTCGGCCTCCTGGAAGCCGTCCGTCCCGATGAGGGAGGTCGCCACCTGCCCGGTGATCGCCACCATCGGCACCGAGTCCATGTAGGCGTCGGAGATCGCGGTGACCAGGTTGGTGGCGCCGGGGCCGGAGGTGGCCATGCAGACCCCCACCTTGCCGGTGACCATCGCGTAGCCCTGCGCGGCGTGGCCGGCGCCCTGCTCGTGCCGGACGAGGATGTGGCGCAGCTTGTTCGAGTCGAACAGCGGGTCGTAGGCCGGGAGGATCGCGCCCCCCGGGATGCCGAACACGGTGTCGACGCCGACGTTCTCCAGGGCGCGGACCAGCGCCTGGGCTCCCGTCATCTGTTCGGTCGTCATGATCTGAGTGTCCTTGGGAGAGAAGGTCTGGGCTCGCCGGGGCAACAAAAAACCCCCGCCGCCGGAAGCGGTCGAGGGGAGGCGCGCAGGTCGGTGAGCTTGGTCAGCCTGCGCGCCGACCAAGTACTACGAGGATGCCGCTGATGGTGTTCTGCACGGAGCCACTTTCGCCGAGATCCGGCCCACCGTCAAATCCGTGGACAATAAATCTCGCCATATGAGACGGCAAAGCGCGCGAGGTCAGCCCGGCAGCGGCAGCGGGAGATCGCCGGAAAGATCCTGCGCGGCGAGGTTCGTGCGGACCAGCGACTCCACCCGCCCGGCCGCCATCGGCCGCGCCACCAGGAACCCCTGCCCGCGCGGGCAGTCCATCGCGCGCAGCAGTTCCAGCTGCTCGGGCCGCTCGATGCCCTCCGCCACCACGGTCAGCCCGAGGTCGCGGCCCAGCCGGACGATCGTCCGGGTCAGCAGCGACAGCGTCTCGTCCGAGCCGAGGCCCGCCACGAACGACGGGTCGATCTTGATGACGTCCACCGGGAGCTGGCCGAGGTAGGCCAGCGACGCGTACCCGGTGCCGAAGTCGTCGATCGCCAGGCGCACGCCGAGGTCGCGCAGCTCCGACAGCCGCGCCACGTTCTGCCCGCCGTCCTCGACGAGCACCTCCTCGCGCACCTCCAGCGTCAGCGCCTGCGGCGGCAGGCCCGTCTCCTCCAGCGCCGCCGCGACCGACTCCACGAACCGGGGCGCGGCGATCTGCCGGGCGGTGAAGTTCACCGACAGGCCCACGTCCCAGGAGTCGCGGCGCCAGCGCGCCACCTCGCGGCACGCCTCCCGCAGCACCCAGTCGCCGAGCGGGATCATCAGCCCCGACTCCTCCGCCGGGCCGATGAACTCCTCCGGCGGCACCGACTCGCTCCCCCGCCACCAGCGCAGCAGCGCCTCCACCCCGGTCACCCGGGACGTCGCGAGGTCCACCACCGGCTGGAACTCCACGGCGAACTGCTCCTCGGCCAGCGCCCGCTGCAGGTCGCTGCCGAGCTCCAGCCGCCGCACCACGTCGGCGTGCATGTGCGGCGCGAAGACCTCGACGCGCCCGCCGCCGAGCTCCTTCGCCCGCGCCATCGCCAGGTCGCCGTTGCGGATCAGGTCGGCGGCGGTGCGGCGCAGCCGGCGGCCCGCGTCCGCGCCCCGGGCCTTCACCGGGTCCGCCGGCGCCTCCTCGTCCCCGGCGAACGCGATCCCGACGCTCGCCGTCAGCACGATCTGCTTGCTGCCCACCTGGTACGGGTCGACCGACAGCACCCGCAGCAGCCGCCCCGCCAGTTCCACCGCCGCGCGGGTCTCCCGGTCGTCGGACGGCAGCTGCACCAGCACCGCGAACTCGTCGCCGCCCCACCGCGCCACCGTGTCGTCGGCCTGCACGTTGGCGCGCAGCCGCCGCGCCGCCTGCGCCAGCACCTGGTCGCCCGCCGCGTGTCCCGCCGAGTCGTTGACGTCGGTGAACCCGTCCATGTCGACGAACACCACCGCGACCCGGCCGCCCGGCCGCTGCTGCGCCAGCACCTCCCGCGTCCGCTCCTCGAAGTAGGACCGGTTCGGCAGGCCCGTCAGCCCGTCGTGGAACGTCAGGTGCGCGACCTGCCGCTGCAGCGCCGCCTGCTCGCTCAGGTCGCGGGTGGTGACCAGCAGCCGTCCCGGCGCCTCGCCCGTCCCCGCGTACCGGGAGATCGTCGACTCGGTCGGCAGCCACGTGCCGTCCGCCGCGCGCACCCGGCACGACACCCGCAGCGACCCGGTGGCGCCCGGACGGTCCGCGCCGGCGGCGTCCTCCTCGTCGAGGAACTCGGTGAACGCCTCCTGCACGCGCGGCAGGTCCTCCGGGTGGATGATCTCGTGCAGCGGCCGCCCGAGCAGCTCCTCGGGCGTGTAGTGGTAGGTGCGCAGCGCGCCCGCGCTCGCGTACTGGACGGTCGCGTCGAGGTCGCAGATGAGCACCGCGTCGTTGCTGCTCTCCGACAGCGCCCGGAAGTGCTCCTCGCCGGTCTCCACGGCGCGGCGCAGCCGGTCGTTCTCCCGCAGCAGCCCGGCCAGCCGCGCGAGCAGCACCAGCGCCGCCGAGCCCGCCACGATCGACACCACCGGCTCGAGCCCGTTGTCGCCGGTCAGCGAGTGCCCGGCGACGAACAGTGAGGCCGTCGCCGCGACCGCCGCCGGCGCCAGCCCCGGGCCGGTCATCCGGCCGCGCTCCTCCCGCTCCGGCGCCGCGTCCGCCGGGACGCCGTCGGGGATGTCGTCGGACGGGCCGTCCGACGCCGCCTCGGGCGCGGGGCCCGTCCAGGGGACCAGCAGGAGCAGCAGCAGCCCGGCCAGCCGCAGGATGTCGGACGGGTCGTCGGACGGCCCGCGGCCGTCCAGCCGGACGAACGTCGTCACCACGTCGGCGGTCGCGAACGCCGCCAGCGCCCCGAACCCCATCCACGCCAGCCGCCGGTGGCCGCGCGCCGCGCCGAGCGCGAACGGCAGCGCCCCGCACACCAGCACCACGTCGATCAGCGGGTACAGCAGCTCCAGCAGGTACTCCGACGCCGACTCGCCCGACTGGTGGTACAGCGAGCCGAAGATCGCGACCCAGCCGAGCACGAACACCGCGCACGCGCACACGTAGGTGTCGGCCAGGTAGCGCAGCCACATCCCGACGTCGCGCGACAGCCGCACCGGCACGATCAGGCCGATGACCAGCGCCACCACGGCCAGCAGGTAGAACAGGTCCGGAACCGACAGCGACAGCGCGCTGCGCGAGACGTTGTCGGCGACCGCGCTGCCGACCGCGCCCGCGAACCATCCGGCCGCGGCCACCCCGTACCAGCGCCACGACGCCCGCCAGATCCCGCCCGAGGACACCCGCCGGATGATCCCGGCGTCGCCGGCGTCCGCCGCGGCGCCCTTCGGCCGCCCGGCCGACATCAGCAGCGAGACCGCGGCGGCGCCCGCGGCGACCGCCTCGGTCCAGGCGATGAAGGCCGTGCCGCCCCAGCCCAGCAGCGACCCGGTGGCGTACAGCACGCCGACGGTCGCGGCCATGGCGACCGGCACCGCCCGCGGCGGCATCCGCCTGGCGTTCTCGCCGCTCATCGCGCCGTGTCCCTTCCTGCCCCGCGGGGAGCTGACGGTCCCTCGCGGACGCGGCGGCGTGCCAGAGGGGACGTGGGTCCGGAGACCTCACCGGTCGCAGGGATAACGCCCGGAGGGTCGTGGATCGTGCCCCGCGCAGGGTCGGCGCGAGGCGGCGAGCGCATCGGCTGCGCCGGCCGGAGATCAGCGACGTTGCTGCACTGCGGGATCACCGTGATGCTCAATGTACGTTCCGTAGGTCACGGACCGATTGAGACCGGGCGTCCTCATGGCGACGAACCGCCATGTCGGCGATCCGTTTGGGACGGCCGAAACGTGATCGTCACCGAATCGGCGCCTTGCCCGGCATCACGCTGAGTGACCGTGTTCGGGGGGCCGAGCGGCCGGGTGCGCCCGTTGTCCCCCGCCGTCCTCTGTGGGGGACGGCGTGATCCGCACGGCATCGGAGTGTCATCCTGGGTGCGGGAGGCGTTCTCATGCGAAAGCACCTGATCGTCCTTGTCGCGTTGTTCCTCGCGGGCTGTTCCTCGTCTCCGGCGAAGGACACCGGCGGTGCCCGGACCCCGCCGCCGCTGCCGTCCGGCGGCACCGCGGCGCCCGGGACGCCCCGGGTTCTGGCCACCGGGTTGAAGATCCCCTGGGCGATGGCGTTCCTACCCAATGGTGATGCGATTGTCACCGAACGTGACTCGGCGCGGCTGCTGCGCGTCACGCCGTCCGGCGGGGTCACGCCCATCGGCACCGTTCCCGGCGTCTCGCCCGCGGGCGAGGGCGGGCTGCTCGGCGTCGCCGTCTCCCCCGGCTACGCCCGCGACCACCAGGTCTTCGTGTACTACACCGCCTCCCGCGACAACCGCGTCGCCCGCATCGGCTACGACGGCGGGCTCGGCAGACCGCAGCCGATCGTCACCGGCATCCCCAAGGGCGAGATCCACAACGGCGGACGCCTCGCCTTCGGCCCCGACCGGATGCTGTACATCACCACCGGCGAGACCGGCGAGGGCGAACCCGCCCAGGACAAGGGCTCCCTCGCCGGCAAGATCCTGCGCGTCACCCCCGACGGGAAGCCCGCACCCGGCAACCCCTTCGGCACCCGCGTCTGGACCTACGGGCACCGCAACGTCCAGGGCCTCGCCTGGGACCCGAAGGGCCGCCTGTACGCCACCGAGTTCGGCCAGGACCGCTTCGACGAGATCAACCTCATCCAGAAGGGCCGCGACTACGGCTGGCCCGCCGTCGAGGGCTTCGGGAACCGCAAGGGCTTCACCAACCCCCTGCTGACCTGGAAGACGTCCGAGGCGTCCCCGTCCGGGCTCGCCTACGCGAACGGCTCGCTGTGGGCCGCCGCGCTACGCGGCGAGCGCCTCTGGCAGGTCCCGCTGTCCGCCGGCGGCAAGGCCGGCCGTCCCATCGCCCGCCTCACCGGCGACTACGGCCGGCTGCGCGCCGCCGTCCGCGCCCCCGACGGCTCCCTCTGGCTCACCACCAGCAACCGCGACGGCCGCGGCACCCCCGCCGAATCCGACGACCGCATCATCACCGTCCCGCTCCGCTAGTCCCACCAGAACGACCAGCGCGGGCGGTCCACCAGCCCGGCGGCGTACTCGTCCATGTCGCCCACGCCCTGCCAGATGTTGTCGGGGCAGAACGCCTCGTGCTCGGCGGCCACCGCGCGGGCGTGCTCGATCGTCCGCGGCGGCGCGGCCACCGACAGCCCGAGGTCGGCGAAGCCGACCATGACCACCCGCGCCCCGAACCGCTCCTCCCACGACCGCACCACCGCCGATATCTCCGCCGTCCCGGAGTGATTGACCGGCCCGGACCACCTCATCGCCGTCAACGCGTCCGCGCCGCGCGCGGCGGGCACGAGCCCGAGCAGGAACTCGGTGTCCTCCGCGCCCAGCTCGGCGGACACCCGCGCGCACTCGTCCGCCTCCCGCACCCCGTCGCCGGGCGCGGCGAGCCCGGGCCACGGACCGAGCGCGGCCTCCTCGTCCTCGGACTCGGCCCCGTCCCGGTGACCGAGCAGCACCGCCTCGACGTCGAGCGCGTCGATGTCGGCCACCGAATCCTCGTTGTACAACTCTCCGTCGTGCCACGGCCGCGCCGGCTCGCCGTTCAGGGTGTCGAGCAGCAGCGGGTACAGCCCCGTCTTCGCCCGCTCGTCGTACAACCGGCACCACAGCCCGCCCAAACCGGCGTGCGGCTCGTCGGAGACCCACAGGACCACCGCGTCCTCGGGGCCCTCTTCGGGCGCGACCAACCGCCCGGGCGGCAACCCCGCCGGCAGCGCGGGAAACGCACTCTCCACCATGCCCGGCAACCTACCGAGCCCCTACGACACCGCTCAGAACTCTCCACGACGAGTTCCACGCGGCCTACTCGAAGGCGTACCTGATTTCCTGGCGGCCTGTTTCAGCGGGGCGCCGGGATTCCGCCGTCCCGCGGGTTTCCGCGGGACGGCGGGCCGGTCAGGAGGCGGCGAGCTTTTCGAGGATGAGCTCGCGGGCGCGGCCGGCGTCGGCCTGGCCGCGGGTGGCCTTCATCACGGCGCCGACGAGGGCGCCGGCGGCGGCGACCTTGCCGGCGCGGATCTTGTCGGCGACGGCGGCGTTGTCGGCGATGACCTGGTCGATGATCGAGGCCAGCTCGCCCTCGTCGCTGACGACCTTCAGGCCGCGGGCGGCGACGACCTCGTCCGGGCCGCCCTCGCCGGCGAGGACGCCCTCGAACACCTGCCGGGCCAGCTTGTCGTTCAGCTCCCCGGCGGTCACCATCGCCTGGACGCGCGCGACCTGCTCCGGCGTGATCGGCAGCTCGGCCAGCTCCACGCCCTGCTCGGTCGCGCGGCGCGACAGCTCGTTCATCCACCACTTGCGGGCCGCGCCGGCGTCGGTGCCCGCCGCGATCGTGGCCTCGATGAGCTCGACGGCGCCGGCGTTGACGACGTCCCGCAGCTCCAGGTCCGACAGGCCCCACTCGCCCTGGACGCGGCGGCGGCGCGCCGCGGGCAGCTCCGGCAGGGACGCGCGCAGCTCCTCCACCCACTCCCGGGACGGCGCCATCGGCACCAGGTCGGGCTCGGGGAAGTAGCGGTAGTCCTGCGCCTCCTCCTTGCTGCGCCCGCTGGTGCTGCGGCCGGTCTCCTCGCTGAAGTGGCGGGTCTCCTGGATCACCCGCTCACCCGCGTCCAGCACGCCCGCCTGCCGCTCGATCTCCGAGCGGACGGCGCGCTCCACCGAACGCAGCGAGTTGACGTTCTTGGTCTCGGTGCGGGTGCCCCACTCCGACGCGCCGCGCGGCATCAGCGACACGTTCACGTCGCAGCGCATGGAGCCCTCCTCCATGCGGACGTCCGAAACCCCGAGGGACCGCACCAGCTCGCGCAGTTCGGTCGCGTAGGCGCGGGCCACCAGCGGGGCCTTGTCGCCGGTCGCGGGGATCGGCCTGGTGACGATCTCCACCAGCGGGATGCCGGCCCGGTTGTAGTCGACCAGCGAGTGGTCGGCGCCGTGGATGCGGCCCGTGCTGCCGCCGACGTGCAGCGACTTGCCGGTGTCCTCCTCCATGTGGACGCGCTCGATCTCGATCCGGTACGTGTCGCCCTCGACCTCGACCTCCAGGTGGCCGTCGATGCACAGCGGCTCGTCGTACTGGGAGATCTGGAAGTCCTTCGGCATGTCCGGATAGAAGTAGTTCTTCCGGGCGAACCGGCACCACTCGACGATGGTGCAGTTCAGCGCCAGGCCGATCTTGATGATGCCCTCGATCGCGGCGTGGTTCGTCACCGGCAGCGACCCGGGCAGGCCCAGGCAGACCGGGCACACCTGCGTGTTCGGGTCCGCGCCGAACGCCGTCGGGCAGCCGCAGAACATCTTCGACGCGGTGCCGAGCTCGATGTGCGTCTCCAGGCCGAGGACGGGCTCGTACTTCGCGAGCGCCTCGTCGTACGGCATGAGTGTCGGGGTGCTCACTTCGCCTCCGCCAGTTCGGGGGCCTTGGCCAGCAGCGGGCCGCCCCAGCGCTCTTCGAGGGCCCGCTCGACGGCGGCGCCCACCCGGTAGACGCGGTCGTCGCCGAGGACGGGCGCCATGATCTGCAGGCCCACCGGCAGGCCGTCGGCCAGGCCGCACGGCACCGAGATCGCGGCGTTGCCGGTGAGGTTCGCCGGGATCGTGCACAGGTCGGCGAGGTACATCGCCATCGGGTCGTCGGCGCGCTCGCCGATCGGGAACGCGGTGGTCGGCGTGGTCGGCGAGACCAGCACGTCCACCTGCTCGAACGCGGCGTCGAAGTCGCGCGTGACCAGCGTGCGGACCTGCTGCGCCTTGCCGTAGTAGGCGTCGTAGTAGCCGGACGACAGCGCGTAGGTGCCGAGCATGATCCGCCGCTTGACCTCGGGCCCGAAGCCCTCCGCGCGGGTCAGCGCCATGACCTCCTCGGCGCTGCGGGCGCCGTCGTCGCCGACGCGCAGCCCGTACCGCATCGCGTCGAAGCGGGCCAGGTTCGAGGAGGCCTCCGACGGCGCGATCAGGTAGTAGGCGGGCAGCGCGTAGGCGAAGTGCGGGCAGGACACCTCGACGACCTTCGCGCCGAGCGACTCCAGCAGCTCGACGGCCTCGGTGAAGCGGGCCGACACGCCGGGCTCGTAGCCGTCGCCGCCGAACTCCTTGACGACGCCGATCCGCAGGCCGTCCACGTCGCCGCTGCGCGCGGCCTCGACGACGGACGGGACGGGCCGGTCGATCGAGGTCGAGTCCATGACGTCGTGGCCACTGAACGCCTCGTGCAGCAGCGCCGCGTCCAGCACGTTGCGGGCGAACGGGCCCGGCGTGTCCAGCGACGACGCGAACGCGATGATCCCGTACCGGGACGAGCCGCCATAGGTCGGCTTCGTCCCGACGATGCCGGTGACGGCGGCGGGCTGCCGGATCGAGCCGCCGGTGTCGGTGCCGGTGGACAGCGGCGCCTCGTACGCCGCGACCGCCGCCGCCGACCCGCCGGACGACCCGCCCGGGATGCGCGTCAGGTCCCACGGGTTGTGCGTGGTCCCGAACGCGCTGTTCTCCGTGGACGAGCCCATCGCGAACTCGTCCATGTTCGTCTTGCCGAGGATCACCAGGCCGGCCTCGCGCAGCCGCTTGGTCACCGTCGCGTCGTACGGCGGCCGCCAGCCCTCGAGGATCTTCGACCCGGCCGTGGTCGGCATGTCCGTGGTGGTGAACACGTCCTTGTGCGCGATGGGGACGCCGGCCAGCGGGCCGAGCTCCTCCCCCGCCGCGCGCCGCTCGTCCACCTTCCGCGCCTGCGCGAGCGTCGTCTCCGCGTCGACGTGCAGGAACGCGTTGACCTGCCCGTCGACGGCGGCGATCCGGTCCAGGTGCGCCTGCGCGACCTCGACCGCCGACACCTCGCCGGCCGCCAGCAGCTCCCCGAGCTCCGCGGCCCTCCTGCGGAACAGCTCGCCCATCACGCCTCCTCGTCCAGGATCCTCGGTACGCGGAAGCGCTGCTGCTCGCTGGCCGGGGCGCAGGCGAGCGCCTGCTCCGGCGTCAGGCACGGCCGCACCTCGTCGGGCCGGTACACGTTGGTCAGCGGCAGCGCGTGCGAGGTGGGCGGGATGTCCTCCGCGGCGACCTCCTGCACCCGCGCGACCGCGGAAATGATCTGGTCGAGCTGGGCGGCGAGATGGTCGAGCTCGTCGTCGCCGAGCGCCAGCCGGGACAGCCGGGCGAGGTGCGACACCTCGTCACGGGTGATGGCGGACATGATGAACAACCGTTCCTGCGGTGAGATTGGGTTACCCGCCATCCTATTGGCCGCACCCGCGCCGCCCGAACGGTTTACCCCCGCGCCGCCCGCCGCGCCGTTTCAGATCCTCACGCGGGGAACGCTCCCCACGTCCACCCCGGGACGACGAGAGGAGCCCGCCGTGACCATCGGCGGCAGCATCGCCCTGATCATCATCGGCGCGATCCTGGCCTACGCGGTCAACTACCAGTTCAGCGGCGTCGACATCCGGCTGGTCGGCGTGATCCTGATGATCGGCGGCCTGATCGGGCTGGTCGTCGGGATCGTCCGGATCGCCTCCGCGCGCCGCACCGTCGCACGCCGTCCTCCGCCCGCCGTGCGCGAAGAGCACTACTACGAGGACGACCCCTACGAGACCCGCCGCCGCTACTGAGGGCTTCTACGCAGCGGGTTCGGGGGCCCGCTGGACGTTGCGGCGGAGCCAGTCGGTGGCGGTGTCGGCGTCCATCGGGCGGCCGAAGTGCCAGCCCTGGGCGGCGTCGCAGCCCATCTCGCGGAGCATCCGCGCGGTCTGCGGGTCCTCGACGCCCTCGGCGACCGAGCGCAGGCCGAGGGTGCGGACGAGGTCGACGATCGAGCGGACGATCACCGCGTCGTCGGTGGATTCGGTGAGCCGCCCGACGAACGAGGAGTCGATCTTGATCTCCTCGACCGGGAGGCGCTTGAGCCGGACGAGCGAGGAGTAGCCGGTGCCGAAGTCGTCCAGGCTGAGCGGGATGCCGAGCTCGGCGAGCTTCGCGACGGTGTCGGAGGCGTAGGCGGGCTCGTTCATCAGGATCCGCTCGGTGATCTCCAGCTGGAGCGCGGCGGCGGGCAGGCCGCGCGCGAGCAGGCCCTCCTCGATGGTCTCGGTGAGGCCGGTGTCGAGCAGGTCGCGCCCGGAGGCGTTCACCGCGACCTGGACGGCGAGGTCCTCGCGCCACCACGCGGCGGTCTGGGCGAGGGCGGCCTCGACGACGTGGTGGGTGATCGAGCGCATCAGGTAGGTCTGCTCGGCGATCGAGAGGAACGCCCGCGGTTCGAGCAGGCCCTTGTCGGGGTGCCGCCAGCGCAGCAGGGCCTCCATGCCGACGAGCTGGCCGTCCCGCAGCGACACCTTCGGCTGGTAGAACAGCTCCAGCTCGGAGCGGTCGATGGCGCGGCGCAGGTCGCCGAGCATGGTGAGCCGCTCCGGGGAGTTGCGGTCGCGTGCGGGCGAGTAGACCTCGACGCCGGTGCGGCCCTCCTTGGCGTTGTACATCGCCACGTCGGCGCGCTGGAGGAGCAGCTCGAAGTCGGGGGCGTGGTCGGGGAACAGCGCGATCCCGACGCTGGCCTCCAGGTCGAACGACATGCCGTCGAGCCGGACGGGCTCGCCGAGCGCGGCGCGCAGCCGGGCGGCGACCTCGCGGGCGGCGGCCTCGTCGCGCACGGACGGCAGCAGCACCGCGAACTCGTCGCCGCCGAGCCGGGCGACGAGGTCGCCGGGGCGGACGCTGTGGGTGAGCCGGTGCGCGACCAACTGCAGCAGCCGGTCGCCGGTGGGGTGCCCGAGGGTGTCGTTGACCTCCTTGAACCGGTCGAGGTCGAGCAGGAACAGCCCGGCGCGCTGGTCGCGCTCCTCGGTGGCGGCGCGCCGCCGCGACGGCTTGATCGACGCCGCGCCGCGCCGGAGGGCCGCGCTGCGCTTCTCCGCGCCGCGCGCCTCAGCGAGCGCTTCCTCGGTCCGGACGATCAGCAGCTTGCGGTTGGGCAGGCCGGTGAGGCCGTCGTGCAGGGCCTGGTGCTCGCGCCGGACGGCGACGGAGGCGTTCATGTAGACGGCGATGAACGGCAGCAGGATCAGCGGGACGAACAGCGCGGAGCGGTCCATCGCGATGACCATCATCGGGGCCAGGCCGAGCAGCGCCAGGTGCACCAGCACCTGGTAGGCCAGGTCCCAGCGCAGCGCCTTGACCAGGGAGACCCGCTCGTGCAGCGCGACGGCCGAGCCGACGAGGGTGTCGTTGCAGACGAAGTAGACGGCGCCGGCGAGCGCGATGGCGGGCAGGTCGGCGCCGTCGGGGACCCAGGTGCCGGACGGGGTGGCGAGGTCGCCGAAGAGGGCGAGGACGAGCTGGGCGGCGCCGAGGCTGAGGGTGTACTGGGCGGCGTTGAAGGCGATGCGGTGCGGGGTGCGGCCGCGGAAGACCCCGCAGGTGACCACGGCGATCGCCTGGAGCGCGGCGGCGACGGGCAGCCCGGCGTACAGCAGCGCGGCGAAGGCGAACGTGGTGGAGGTGGTGGCGCCGTTGTTCTCGGTGGAGCCGGGGGTGATGATCGGGCGCAGCTCGCCGAAGACGATGAAGCAGCCGAGGATCCAGAAGACCGGACTGCCGGCGAGCGCGTCCAGGTCGGCGGCCGTGAGCCCGGCGAACGCGGCGGCGCAGGCGGTGACGCCGAGCAGGATGACGACGACGAAGTAGATCCACAACGGGGAGCCGCGGCGCGGGGCCGTGTTCCGCGTGTTGTTCGGGTCCTTCATCACATCCTCGGGGGGTTCGGGGGGCCGTCCCCCGGCACCGGACGTGCCGGACCTCGGGGGACTCCTCCCGGGTGGTGCGTCCGGAGATTCAGGTGGGTCGTGATGTCAGGGAGAGTACGGCCTTTGCTCAACTTCGCGAAACCGATTGCGTACGTTCCGTTATGCCCTTTCCGTACCGGCCCCTCACCTGTCGGTAGCTGAAGTGTACCCCTGAGTAACGCGACACTGGTGAGGGGGCGCTTAACCACGCCCGGTCATGCCTCCGCGCGCAAAGTTACATTTTTGGCCGCTTCTGGCCCGTCGGCGAGGAGGACCCGGAACCCCTCCTCCTCCAGGACCGGTACGCCGAGTTTGACGGCTTTGTCGTACTTGGACCCCGGGCTGTCGCCCACCACCACGAAGCCCGTTTTCTTCGACACCGACCCGGACACCTTCCCGCCGAGCCGCTGCACCGCCTCCGTCGCCGAGTCCCGGCTGAACCCCTCCAGCGACCCGGTGATCACCACCGTCACGCCCTCCAGCGGGCGCGGGCCCGCCGCGCCCTCGTCCTCCATCCGGACGCCCGCGGCCCGCCACTTGTCCACGATCTCGCGGTGCCAGTCGACCTCGAACCACCGCTTGATCGACGCCGCGATCGTCGGGCCGACGCCGTCCACCGCCGCCAGCTCCTCCTCCGTGGCGTTCGCGATCGCGTCCATCGACCGCATCTCGCGGGCGAGGTCGCGCGCGGCGGACGGCCCGACGTGCCGGATCGACAGCGCCACCAGCACCCGCCACAGCGGCTGCCCCTTGGCCTTCTCCAGCTCCTGGAAGAGGATCTCGACCGTCTTCTTCGGCTCGCCCTCCTTGTTGGCGAAGAACGACACCACCTTGGGCTCGCCGGTCTTCGGGTCGGTCTTCGTCGTCCCGGTCCGCTGGTCGAGGACGTGGCTGCGGATCGGCAGCAGCTGCTCGACCGTCAGGTGGAACAGGTCGCCCTCGTTCTTCACCGGCGGGTCGCTCGGCTCCAGCGGCTGCGTCAGCGCCGTCGCCGCCACGTACCCGAGCGCCTCGATGTCGAGCGCGTTCCGGCCGGCCACGAAGAACAGCCGCTCGCGCAGCTGCCCCGGGCAGTACTGCGCGTTCGGGCAGCGGATGTCGGCGTCGCCCTCCTTCTCGTACGCCAGCTCCGTCCCGCATTCCGGGCAGTGCGCCGGCATCTCGAACTCGCGCTCCGAGCCGTCCCGCAGCCCGGTCACCGGCGCGACGATCTCCGGGATCACGTCGCCGGCCTTCCGCAGCACGACCGTGTCGCCGATCAGAACGCCCTTGCGCTTGACCTCGCCCGCGTTGTGCAGCGTCGCCCGCTCGACCGTGGACCCGGCGACCTTGATCGGCTCCATCACGCCGTACGGGGTGACCCGCCCGGTCCGCCCGACGCCGACCTTGATGTCGAGGAGCTGGGTGTTGACCTCCTCCGGCGGGTACTTCCACGCGATCGCCCAGCGCGGCGCCCGGCTCGTCGACCCGAGCCGCCGCTGCAGCGAGAACTGGTCGACCTTCACCACCACGCCGTCGATCTCGTACGCCGGGTCGTGCCGGTTCTCGCCGTAGAAGTCGATGTACTCGCGGACGGCGTCCAGCCCGCCGACGACCTTGTACCGGTCGCTGACCGGCAGCCCCCACCCGCGCATGATCTCGTACGCCCCGGACTGGCTCTCCGGCCGCGTGCCGCCCTCCCACGCGCCGAACCCGTGCACGAGCATGCTCAGCGGCCGGTGCGCCGTGACGCGCGGGTCCTTCTGCCGCAGCGAGCCCGCCGCCGCGTTGCGCGGGTTGGCGAACGGCTCCTTGCCAGCCTCCACCTGCACCGCGTTGACCTGGTCGAACCCCTCGACGGGCAGGAAGACCTCGCCGCGCACCTCCAGCACGTCGGGCCAGCCCTCGCCGGCCAGCCGGTCCGGCAGCGCGCCGATCGTGCGGACGTTGTTGGTGACGTCCTCGCCGGTCCGGCCGTCGCCGCGGGTCACCCCCCGCACCAGCCGGCCCTTCTCGTAGGTCACCGCGATGGCCAGGCCGTCGATCTTCAGCTCGCACAGGTAGCCGGCGACCTCGCCGACCTCCTTGACCACCCGCTCGTCCCACGCCAGCAACTCGTCGGCGCTCATCGCGTTGTCGAGGCTCTGCATCCGCTCCAGATGCTCGACGGTCGCGAAGTCCGTCGTGATCGGCGCTCCGACCCGCTGCGTCGGCGACTTCGGCGTGACCAGCTCCGGGTGGTCGGCCTCCAGCGACTGGAGCTCGCGCATCATCCGGTCGTACTCGGCGTCGGTGACCGTCGGCTGGTCGAGCACGTAGTAGCGGTAGTTGGCCTCGTCGATCCGCGCGCTCAGCTCCAGGTGCCGCTGAGCCGCCTCCGTCGGAACGCCCTCGCTGGTGGTCATGGGCCTATTCTCGCCGCTACCACCGACAATATGACGCCCGGCACGCCTGCTTACACAGCACCTTACTCGGCGGCTTACTCGGCGGCTTCGTGCAGCATCCGGGCCGTGTCGCGGCACCGTTTCAGGGCCGCGCGGACGTAGCGCGGCGACGCTCCCGCCATCCCGCACGCCGGTGTGATCACCACCTGCTCCGCGAGGCGCGCGGGCGGGAAGCCGAACCGGCGCCACAGCTCCTTCACCGGTGCCGCGGTCGCCTGGAGGGACGGCAGCGCGGCGTCCGTTCCGGGCACCGCGCCGAGGAACAGGCCGACGCCCGCGTCGATCGTCTCGCCCACCGCGTCGTCGTCGCGGCGCGGCACGAGGCTCAGATCGACCGAGATCGCCTTCGCGCCCGCCGAGCGGAGCAGGCCGTACGGGACGTTCCGGGCGCAGCAGTGCACGACCGGGAACGCGTCCGCCGCGTCGATCACCTGCCGCAGCGCGTCCTCGGCGACGGGCGCCTCGACGGCCCGCAGCCGCGAGAACCCGCTGGCGGTCGGGACCGTCCCGGCGAGCGCGGCGGGCAGGCCCGGCTCGTCCAGCTGCAGGATGATCTGCGCGGCCGGGAGCCGCCGCCGGACGTCCGCGACGTGCGCGGCGACGCCCTCGGCGAGCGACGCGACCAGGTCGCGGACGGCGCCCGGGTCCTTCAGCGCCCGGTCGCCGTGCCGCAGCTCGATCGTCGCCGCGAGGGTCCACGGCCCGCACACCTGGATCTTGAACGGGCCGTCGTGGCCGCCCGCGACCTCCTCCAGGACGTCCAGGTCCCGGGCGAGGTGGTCGAGGGAGCGCAGCGTGTCGCGGCCCGGCCGGTCGGAGAACCGCCAGCCGGAGGGCTCCACCCGCACCGGCATCTCCACCAGCAGCCCGGCCGTCCGGCCGGTCAGGTCGGCGCCCGGCCCGCGCGCGGGCAGCTCCGGCAGATGCGGCAGCTCCGGCAGTTCGCCCAGGACGATCCGCAGCGCCTCGACCGGGTCGTCCCCCGGATAGGACCCGACCCCGGTCGCCGTCCCCGCCTGCCACGGAAAGTCGTTCGTCACGAACCGAACCCTACCGACGAAACGATCAGAGCAGTCCCGCCAGCCGGTCGAGGCGCCGCAGCGTGTCGTCCTCGGGCTCGGTCGGCAGGTTGAACAGGACCTCGTCGACGCCGGCGCCCTCCAGCCCCTCGATCACCTCGGGCTTCGGCGGGACGGCGAACAGCGTCACCGGGACGCGGCGGCCGGCCCGCTCCCGCAGCTCGGCGATCTGCGCCGCCAGCGCGTCGGTGCCCCGCCCGAAGATCGGCATCCAGCCGTCGCCGAACTCGATCACCCGGTCGAACGTCGTCGGCCCCGACCCGCCGACCAGCACGGGCGGGTGCGGGTCCTGCACCGGCTTCGGGTAGGAGAACACCGGGTCGAAGTCGACGAACTCCCCGTGGAACTCCGCCTGCTCCTGCGTCCACAGCTCCTTCACCGCCAGCACCCGCTCGCGCAGCAGCCGCATCCGGGTCTTCGGCTCGGTGCCGTGGTTGCGCATCTCCTCCCGGTTCCAGCCGGCTCCGACGCCCAGCACGGCCCGCCCGCCGGAAACCAGGTCGAGCGAGGCGACCTCGTTGGCCAGCACGATCGGGTCGCGCTGGACGATCAGCGCGATGCCCGTGCCGACCCGCAGCCGCTCGGTCGCCGCCGCGGCGGCGGTCAGCGTCACGAACGGGTCGAGCGTCCGGTAGTAGTGCCGGGGCAGCTCGTCCCCGCCCGGCCACGGCGACTCCCGCTTCACCGGGATGTGCGTGTGCTCGGCCACGAACAGCGACCCGAACCCGCGCTCCTCCAGGCCCCGCCCCAGCGCGGCCGGCCCGATCCCGTCATCCGTCACGAACGTCGAAACACCGAACTTCACAGCACCCTCCAAGCGCAGATCACCGACGACCCTAACCCCACCGCAGGCCGCCGGCTCGCGGCGAGTCGTCATGGCGGCACGAACGGCGCGCGCTCATGACCCGGACCCGCGTCGGCGCGGGTCAGGCGGGAACGCGGGCGGTCTCGGCGATCGTGGTGGACGCGAGGACGCGGTCGCCCGCGTACAGAACGGCGGCCTGGCCGGTCGCGACCCCGCGCGCGGGGGTGGCGAGGCTGATGCGCAGGGCGTCGCCGTCCGGCTCGGCGGTGCAGGCGTACACCTCGCCGTGCGCGCGGAGCTGGACGTGGCAGGCGAACGGCCCGCCCGGCGCCTCGCCCAGCCACACCGGACGCTCGCCGACGATCTCGTGGACGTCCAGCGCCTCCCGCGGGCCCACGGTGACGGTGTTGGTGACCGGCGAGATGTCCAGCACGTAGCGGGGCTGGCCGTCCGCCGCGGGGACGCCGAGCCGCAGGCCCTTGCGCTGCCCGATCGTGTAGGCGTACGCGCCCTCGTGGTCGCCGACGCGCGTCCCGTCGGCGTCGACGATCGGCCCCGGCGCCGAGCCGAGCCGCTCGGCGAGGAACCCGCGGGTGTCGCCGTCGGCGATGAAGCAGATGTCGTGGCTGTCGGGCTTGTCCGCCACCTGGAGGCCCCGCCGCTCCGCCTCCCGCCGGATGTCGGCCTTGGTGGTGTCGCCGAGCGGGAACATCGCGTGCGCGAGCTGCTCGGGCGTGCAGACCGCCAGCACGTACGACTGGTCCTTGCCCTCGTCCACGCCGCGGCGCAGGACGCCGCCGTCCAGCCGCGCGTAGTGCCCGGTGCAGACCGCGTCGAAGCCGAGCGCCATCGCCCGGTCCAGCAGCGCCGCGAACTTGATCTTCTCGTTGCAGCGCAGGCACGGGTTGGGGGTGCGGCCCGCCGCGTACTCGCTGACGAAGTCCTCCACCACGTCCTGGTGGAAGCGCTCGGCGAGGTCCCACACGTAGAACGGGATGCCGATCACGTCGGCGGCGCGGCGCGCGTCCCGGGAGTCCTCCAGGGTGCAGCAGCCGCGCGCCCCCGTCCGGTACGACTGGGGGTTGCTGGACAGGGCCATGTGGACGCCGGTGACGTCGTGCCCCGCCTCGGCGGCGCGGGCCGCGGCCACCGCGGAGTCGACGCCGCCCGACATGGCGGCGAGTACGCGCAAAGTCATAGTGCCTCCGAGGGTACGCGGCGTCACAGGGTCGGCTGTTGTCAATTCCGCGTACGATGAGGCGGGTTATGGGAATCTTCCGCCGCCCTCGCGAGTCCTCCGCCGAGACACCGCCCGCGATCAGCGAGTTCTGGGATTGGTGGGCGCAGGCCCGCCCGACGATCGAGGCGTCGCTGGCCGCCTCCGGAGCCGAGCCGGAGGAGTCCGGCGGGCCGGTGCCCGGGGAGGGGCTGTCGGCGGAGGCGATCGAGGAGCTGTCCCGCCGCGTCCACAAGATCCACGCGGACCTGCAGTGGGAGATCGGCGGCGCCGACCGCACGCCGTCGCTGACCGTCACCGGCGCCGGCGACCCCGAGCTGCGCGGGCTGGCCGAGCGCTGGTTCCGGGCCGCGCCGACCGGTGCCGCGGCCGGCGGCTGGACGTTCCACCCCTCCCGCCAGGCAGACCTGGAGATGCTCTCGCAGGACCTCGTGCTCGGCGACCACGAGTTCGACCTCGAGTACGTCCGGCTCGGCATGCGCGCCGACACCGACCGGGCCCGGGTGCACATCACCGCCTACCACCCCGACTTCCTGTTCGTGTCGGAGGAGCAGCAGGTCGCGGTGGCCCTGCACGTCCTGGACTGGGCGCTCGGCGAGGACGACGTGGCCCGCTGGATCGGCGACGTCGGGATCGCGACCGAGACGCCGATCGACTCGCTGCCGCCCTCGATGCTGTCCGCGGTCGTGGAGCAGGTCGCCGAGCCGTTCGGCGAGCCCGCCTGGCTGACCGGCGAGGGCCGCACCCCCCGCGGGCACCCCGCCCGGCTGGGCGCCCGGTTCCCGCTGCACCGGCAGGACTACCCGCTGTGCGACCTGCACGTGGCGATCACCGTGCCGTACGCCAACAGCAACCCCGACCGGCTGCCCGTCGAGCCGTCGGCGGGGGCGCTGCGCGCGTTCGAGAAGAAGCTCACCAAGCTCGGCGACCGCGCGGTCCTCGCGGTCCGCGAGACCGGCGACGGCCTGCGGGTCTTCCACCTGTACGCCGACCCGGACTCCGGCGTGATCGGCGAGCTCGACCAGCTCGCCGCCGGCTGGAGCGAGGGCAAGGCCAAGGTCGCCTCCACCGCCGACCCCGGCTGGAAGGCCCTCGCGCCCTACCAGCCGTGAGCCGCCTCTAGCGGATCTGGGGCAGCAGCCGGCGGGCGCCGCGGCGGCCGCTCCGGCCTCGCGAGCCGTCCCGGACGGCCTCGACCTTCCGCCAGCGCGCCTCGCAGAAGGAGTAGGCGCCGAAGACCAGCAGCCCGGCGGCGACGACGACCAGCAGCCACGGTCCCGCCGGGGTGCCGGCGAACTGGCGCAGCGTCCCGTCCAGCCCCTTGGCCTTGCCGGGGTCGAAGGTGACGGCCGCGTAGGCGAGGAAGACGCCGACGCCGCCGAAGACGATCCCGCGGGACGCGCGGCCGACCACGCCGAGCGTCTTGACGACGCGGCGGACCTGCGGGCCCATCCGGGCGGTGTTGAGGCGTTCGAGGAACTTGCGCCGGACGGCGCCGACGACGCTCCCGATGCCCCAGGCGAGGAAGCCGATGCCGACCGCCAGAACGAGCCAGCGACCGCCGGGGTGCTCCATCGCCCGGGCCGTGTAGGTCTTGGACTGCTCGTTGCTGGAGTTCCCGCCCTGCCCGAGCACGAAGTTCAGCACGGTGACGAAACCGGCGGTGTAGAACACGCCGCGGCCGAAGGACGCCAGCCGCTTGGTCGCCTTCCGGCCGTCCGCGACGGGCTGCCCGAAGGCCGCTTCGGAGAAGCGCCAGAGGGCGAGCCCGGCGAACCCGGCGGCCAGCAGCCACAGCATCACGGTGCCGCCCGGCTTGCCGGCGACCGTCTGCAGCGCCCCCTGCTTGTCGGCCTCCTCGCCGCCCTCGCCCAAGCCGATCTGGACTGCGAGCCAGCCGATCAGCAGGTACAGGACGCCCCGCGCCACCAGGCCGGACCGGCAGAAGATGTGGAACGCCGAGTGTCCGGCCACTCGGCGTCCGGCGCGCCGGACGCCGCCGTCGGCGACATTCGTGGTCATTCTCCGTGTCCTTCCCGTCGGGAACGGCAGAGCTGTGCCCGGTAGCGGATTGGTCAAACTCCGGCAAAGTGCAGCTCAGGCGTCGGCGGGCCGGTCTTCCTGCTGTTCGACGGCCTCGACCTTGCGCCACCGGACCTCGCAGAAGCAGTAGAGCCCGAAGGTCACGAGGCCCAGGGCGATCACGGCCATGCCCCAGCCGCCGGCCGGCGTGGCGGCGAACTCGTGGAGCGCGCCGTCCAGCCCCTGGGCCCGGTCCGGAGCGTAGGAGATCGCCGCGTACGCCAGGAAGCTCCCGACGGCGCCGCCGATCAGTCCGCGCGCGACGTTGCCGATCGTCCCGAGGGGCTGGACGATCCAGTGCGCCACGGTCCCCATCGCGTCCGTGTCCAGCTCGTCGCGGAAGGCGCGGCGCCCCGCGTTGACGAGCGTGACGATCCCCCAGACGACGAAGCCCACGCCGACGGCGAGGACCGCCCACCGCCCGCCGGGCTCGGCCATGGCGCGGGCCGACAGCGCGCGCGACTGCTGGTCGCCCGACGCGTGGTCCTGCCCGAAGAGGAAGCCGACGGTGCCGGCGCACCCGACGGCGTAGGTGAGCCCGCGGAAGGCGGCCGGCAGCCGCATCCGCTTGCGCCGCCCCTTGGGGAGGGGTCTCCCGTACAGCGCCTCGGCGAACTGCCACAGGGCCAGCCCGGCGAACCCCGCGGCGAGCAGGCAGAGCACCGCCCAGCCGCCCGGTCGGTCCGCGATCGTGCGCAGCGCGCCCTGCCTGTCGGCCTCCTCGCCTCCGTGCCCCATCGCGATCAGCAGGGCCAGCCAGCCGATCAGCAGGTAGAGGACGCCTCGCGCGGCGAGGCCCGCACGGGAGAGGTGGTGGAACCAGGGGTGTCCGGCCGTACGCCGCCCGATCTCACGCGCCGCGTCCTTCGCCGTCATCGCCGCCTTCCTTGAACGGAACCCCCGTCCCCGTTCAAGAACCGGCCAAACCCGCGCGCCGAGCGGTGCAGGAAGGCCGCCTCGGCGGCCCGCCGTCAGGAGAGGCCGGCGCGGCGGGCGCGTTCGACGACGGGGCCGATCGCGTCGGCGAGCGCCTTGACGTCGGCCTCGGCGGAGGTGTGGCCGAGGGTGAAGCGCAGGGAACCGCGGGCGCGTTCGGGGCCGGCGTCCATCGCCGTCAGGACGTGGCTCGGCTGGGACACGCCGGCCGAGCACGCCGACCCGGTGGAGCAGGCGATGCCGCGGGCGTCGAGGAGCATGAGCAGGGCGTCGCCCTCGCAGCCGGGGAAGGAGAAGTGCGCGTTGCCGGGGAGCCGGTCGTCGGGGTCCCCGTTGAGGATCGCGTCGGGGACGGCGGCGCGGACGGCCTCGATGAGCTGGTCGCGCAGGTCGGTGAGGCGGTCGGCCTCGGCGTCGCGGCGGGCGACGGACGCCTGGACGGCGGCGGCGAACCCGGCGATCGCGGGGGTGTCGAGCGTCCCGGACCGGACGTCGCGCTCCTGGCCGCCGCCGTGCAGAAGCGGCACCGGGTCGAGGAAGAGCGGCTCCTTCGGCTTGGCGAGCAGGAGCGCGCCGACGCCGATGGGGCCGCCGAGCTTGTGGCCGGTGATGGTGAGGGCCTGCGCGCCGCTCGCCGCGAACCGGACGGGCAGGTGGCCGGCGGCCTGGACGGCGTCGGTGTGCAGCGGGACGCCGTGATCGCGGGCGACGGCGGCCAGTTCCGGCACCGGCTGGACGGTGCCGACCTCGTTGTTGGCCCACATCACGGTGGTGAGCGCCACGTCGTCGCCGGTGCCGAGGGCCTCGCGGAGCGCGTCGGGGCGGACGCGGCCGAGGCCGTCGACCGGGATCCATTCGACGGTGGCGCCCTCGTGGTCGCCGAGCCAGGTGACGGCGTCGAGGACGGCGTGGTGCTCGACGGCGCCGGCGAGCACCCGGACGCGGGACGGGTCGGCGGCGCGCCGGGCCCAGTAGAGGCCCTTGACGGCGAGGTTGTCGGCCTCCGTGCCGCCGGAGGTGAAGACGACCTCGCTCGGCCGGGCGTCGAACGCCTCGGCGATGATCTCGCGGGACTCCTCGACGACGCGGCGGGCCCGCCGGCCGGCCGCGTGCAACGAGGAGGGGTTGCCGAGCTCGCGCAGCTCGGCGGTCATCGCCTCGATGGCCTCGGGCAGCATCGGGGTCGTCGCCGCATGGTCGAGGTAGGTCACCACGCGCCCAACAGTATCCGCGCGGCCCCTGTTCCTCGCCGCCGACCGGGCGGCGGCGAGGAACAGGGCGGGGAGGGGCGGGTGCGGGCGCGGTGAGCTGGGAATGGCCGGGAGGCGGCCGTGGTTGGCGTGTGTACCGTCCGGCCGGTACAGTGGAGTGGTCATGAAACGAGAAGCCCTCCTGGACGCCGCGGAGTCCGTGCTGTTCGAGCACGGCACGCAGGCGCTGACGCTCGCCGCGGTCGCCGACCGCGCCGGGGTCAGCAAGGGCGGGCTGCTCTACCACTTCCCCACCAAGGAAGCCCTGGTCAAGGCGATGGTGGCGCGGGTCATCGAGGAGTTCGACGGCCTGATCGCCTCCTACGACGACGGCACGCCGGGCTCCTACACCCGGGCCTACGTCGAGGCCACGTTCCAGATCCTCGGCGGAGAGGCCCGCGCGTACCGACGATGGTCGGCCATCACGGCCGCGGCGGCGGATCCGGAGCAGGCCGAGCCGCTGAACGAGGCGATGCGGCGCTGGCACGGCCGCGATCCCGCCGACGACCCGGACCCGGGCGCCGCGCAGGTCGTCCGGCTGGCGGCCGAGGGCCTGTGGGAAGTGGTGAGCCACGCGCCCGAGCTGTACGACGGGGAGCAGCTCGAGGCACTGAAACGGCGGCTGCTGGCGCTGCTGTCGTAGCGCGCCGGCGACACCGGCCGCCCACCCGGCACCATCCGAGACGCCCTGCACCATCCGAGACGCTCCCGGCCCCTTCCCGGTCTGGAGCGTTCCATGACGTCCGGGTCCCCGTCACAGACGAACCACCGCGCACCTGCGTGCGCACGCGCCGCATGCGCGACGAGCCGAGAAAGAGGTGAACCATGCTGTTCCGCGCCCGTTCGGGGACGTTCCTGACCTTCGCTCTGGCGGGCCTGCTCACCGGAGTGTGGGTGGCCCGGATGCCGGCGCTGGCCGGAAAGTTCGGGACGAACGAGGGCGAGATCGGCATCGTCGTCCTCGTCTGGGGACTCGGCGCGATCGTCGCGATGCAGGTCCTGCGCGGCGTCATGGCGCGGGCCGGCAGCCGCAACGTGCTGCGGGTCGCGCTGCCGCTGACCGCGCTGTCCTACGCCGGCGTCGCGCTCGCCCCCACCTACGGGATGCTGCTCGGCACCGTCGCGCTGTTCGGCATGACCTTCGGGATCACCGACATCGCGATGAACGCCCAGGGCAGCGTGGTGGAGCAGGCGTACCGCCGGTCGATCATGAGCGGGATGCACGCCGGCTGGTGCGTCGGCGCGATGAGCGGCGGACTGTACGGCGTCGCGACCGCGGCGGCCGGGCTCGGGTTCACCACCACCGTGCTGATCGCCGCGCTCGCCGCGGTGCCGCTCGGCCTGCTGCTCGGCCGCACCTACCTGCCCGACACCTACCCGATCGACATCGGCGCCGTCCCCGAGGCGCCCGCCGCGTCCGGGACGGGGCGGGCCGCCCGCCGGCTGCCGCCCGCCGTCTACCTGATCGGCGTGCTGGCGTTCATCGCGTTCATGACCGAGGGGTCGATCGCGGACTGGAGCGGGCTGCTGCTGCACGACGAGCTGCACGCCACGCAGGCGCTCGCGGCGCTCGGCTACCCGATGTTCGAGCTGGCGATGCTGTTCGGCCGGCTGGTGGGCGACCGGGTCCGGATGCGGCTCGGCACCCGCCGGCTGCTGACCGGCGCCGGGATCGGGACCGCGCTCGGCATGACGGCCGTGGTGCTGGCGCCGTCCGCGCCCGTCGCGATCGCCGGGTTCTTCGTGACCGGGCTGGTGGTCTGCACGGTCGTCCCGACGACGATCTCGCTGGCGGGCACCGCCGCGCCGGGGCGCCCGGCCGCCGCGGTCGCGCAGGTCGGCGCGATGGGCTACGGCGGGCTGCTGCTCGGCCCGGTCGTGGTCGGCTTCCTGTCGGACGCGACGTCGCTGCGGGTCGGCGTCGGCGTGGTGGTCGTGCTGGCGCTGCTGATCGCCGCCGGGGCCCGGTTCGTCCCGCTGCGGACGTCCTCCGACATCTCGGCGCACTCCCCGGAGGCGCCGGTCGCCGCCGCGGAGATGCCGGGCGGCCCGTCCCACGACGACCCGAACGGCACGCGTCCCGAGCCCATCGCGGCCTGACCCGGGCCCGCCGCAGCTCCGCCGCCGCCCCCATCAGGGCGGCGGCGGAGCGCGGTCCCGCCGCCGCACCCCTGACGTGCGGCGGTCCGTCCGGTGTATAACGCCCTTTGGATCTACGAACGGGGCGGTGCATGGGCGGCTGGCGAGTGCCGGGCTACAGCGAGTTGCGGGTGCTCGGGGAGGGCGCGCAGGGCCGTGTGGTGCTGGCCAGGCACGACGGCACCGGCCGTCCCGCCGCGATCAAGTACCTCGCCGGGCCGCTCGCCGGCGACGCGGAGTTCCGGGAGCGGTTCCGCGGTGAGGCGGACCTGCTGCGGCGGCTGCACAACCCGTTCGTCGCCCGCCTGTACGGGCTGGTCGAGACGCCCGACGGCGCCGCGATCGTCATGGAGGCGGTGGACGGGGCGCCGCTGAAGGCCGTCCTGGCGGAACGCGGCCCGCTGGAACCCGAGGCCGCGCTGACCGTGCTGAAGGGCTCGCTGCTGGGCTTGGCCGCCGCGCACGACCTGGGCATCGTCCACCGCGACTACAAGCCCGCCAACGTGATCGTGCGCGCCGACGGACTCAGCAAGCTCATCGACTTCGGGATCGCGGCCGAGGCCGGGGAGGCCGGCCGGTCGGGCACGCCGGTCTACATGGCGCCCGAGCAGTGGCGCGGCGAACCCGCCTCCCCCGCCACCGACGTGTACGCCGCCACATGCGTGTTCTACGAATGCGTGACCGGACGGCGTCCCTACACCGCGGAAGACCAGGCCGGGCTAATGGGCCGGCACCTGACCGCGCCCATCCCGGTCCAGGACGTCCCCGAGCCGCTGCGGCCGCTGATGGAACGCGGCCTGGCGAAGAGCGCCTGGGACCGCCCGCTGGGCGCCGCCGCCTTCGTGACCGAGCTGGAGTCCGCCGCGTCCGGCGCCTATGGCGCCGACTGGGAGACCATGGGCGTCCGCACCCTGGCCGGTGCTGCGGCGGCGCTATCCATACTGTTCCCGCTCACGGCGCTCGGCCTCGGTTCGAGCGGCATCGGAGCCGGCGCGGCGGCAGGCGGCGCGGGCGCGGGCGGCGCGGGGGCGGGCGGTGCTCT
>NZ_BAAAMR010000038.1:0-82060 GCF_039529375.1 Actinomadura napierensis | reverse complement strand
CGCGGCCGGCGCCGAGCGCGCGGCGCGCCTGCTCGGGCACCTGCGCGACCTCGCGCGCGCACGGCGCCGCCCCTCCCGCGACCTGGCCGAGCACGAGCAGGTGCACTGGCTCGCCGACCTGCCCGGCGACGTCTACGTCGAGACCGACGCCGGCCCCGGCGACGTGCTGTTCAGCGTCCCGGTCATCCCGCTGACGCCGCCCGCCGTGCTGGAGGAGTTCGACGGCTGGCTCGGCCTGCGGCACTGGTACCGGATCCTCCGCGACCTCGCCGACCACGACGTCGTCCTCGCCACCGGCCTGTTCGCCTGGCGCCCGCCGGACGCGCCGCCGGTGCACGACCACCTGCTCGGCACCCCCGTCCGGATCGCGCTGGACGAGCGGACCGAGCGCATCGACGTCGTCCTCGCCGGGCGCACCACCCTGCGCGACCGCGAACTGCTCGCCGGCACGCCCGGGTTCCGGCCCGCCGACTGGGTGTCCGACGCCGTCCAGACCGGGCAGGGGTTCGGGCTGCACGCCTCGGTCGGCGACGTCCTGCGCAAATGGGCCGGCACGGCGATCACCGGCACCGTCGACTACCGGGAGGACTGGGCCGCCGAGGGCGCGCCGACGCCCGTCCCGCGGCTGCGGCTCGCGCCCGCCCTGGTCGTCCGTCCGCCCGGCCGCGAGGCCGCCGCCGACTACCACACCAGGCTGATCGGGCTGCTGTCCCACGGCGTCCCGGAGGGGCTCGCCCGGTTCCTCGACCCCGCCCGCCGCCCGCAGGTCATGCACGTGCCCGACCGCACCCCGCAGACCGTCCCCGGCCTGCTCACCGGGCTGCTGGTGCGCGGCCACCGGGTGCTCGTCGCCACGTCCGGGGCGTCCGCGTCCGCCGCGCTGCGCGCCGCGCTGCCGCCCGACCTCGCCGCCCTCACCGTCGCCGACCCCGCCACCGCCGCGCAGACCGCCGACACCGTCCGGGTCCGCGCCGGCCGGCCCGTCCCCGACCTCACCGACCTCGCCGAGAAGGAGGCGCAGGCCGAGCAGGACGTCGCCGAGCTGACCGAGCACCTGCGCAGCGGATCCGTCGCCGACCTCGGGTCCGGCTACCGGGGCGCGCGCGGCGAGCTCGCCGAGCGGCTCCGCGCCGAGGCGCCCGGCCTGTCCTGGATGCCCGTCGCGCCCGACCTGCCGCCGACGCCGCCGATCTCCGCCGCCGAGGCCGCCGAGCTGGCCGCGCTCCTCGCCGACGAGACGCCCGAGCGCAAGGCCCGCACCGCCCAGCGCGACGTCGACCCCGGCACCCTGCCGAGCGCCCCCTACGTCCGCACCCTCATCGAGGCGGAGGCGGCCGCCGCCGACCGCGTCCAGCGGTCCGAGACCGACCTGTCGCGGCGGCTGCGCGCCCACGACGTCACGCTGCTCGCCCGGCTCGACGGCGCCGCGTCCAACGTCGGCGCCGCGCTCCGCGACCTCGGCCTCGACGGCCACCCCGGCGGCTGGAACCCCGCCGACCTCGCCGTCCGCGCGTTCGCCGACGCCCTCGCCCGCCGCCGCCCCCTCGTGTGGACGCGGGTCATCGAGATGGCCGCCCGCGCCGAATGGGCCGAGCGCGCCCTCGAGGGCATGGGCGGCCACCGCGTCCGGCTGCCGGCCGGCGAACTGCACCTGCGCCGCCTCGCGAGCGCCGCGCAGGACCTGCGCAACCACCTCGCCGACGGCGGCACCCTCAAGCGCGGGCCGCTGCGGTCCGCCGCGCAGAAGCAGGCGGACGCGCTGCTCACCGGCGTGACGGTCGACGGCGAGCCGCCCGCCACCGCCGCCGCGCTGGACATGGTCTTCACCGAGCTCATGATCCGGATGACCTGCCAGGAACTGCAGTACGTCTGGGAGGCCGCCGGCATCTCCTTCCCGGCCGACCTCTCGCCCGCCGACCGCGTCGCCCGGTTCGTCCGCGCGCACGCCCGCCTCGAACGCGTGCACCAGTTGATCCCGTACGTCGACGAGACCAAGGACCTCCTCGACCGCGCCGGGCTCGCCGTCCCGCTGAGCCACCCGCTGCAGTGGCACGGCTACGTCGCCGCCCTGGAGAGCGCCCTGGAGGGCCTCGGCGTCAACCGCGCCGCCGCCGACCTCGACGCCCTGCGCGACTCCATCGGCCCCGCCGGCCCGGGCGCGCCGCCCGAGCTCACCGCCGCCCGCGCCGCCATCGACGCCCGCGACGCCGACGCCTACGGCCGCTGCCTCGGCGCCCTCGCCGAAGCCCGGCACGAACGCGCCCTCCAGCTGCGCTGCGAGGAACTCCTCGACCGCGTCCGGGACGTCCACCCCGACCTCGCCAACCTCCTCCTCGCCACCGACGGCGACGAGGAGTGGCACGACCGCACCCGCCACTGGGACGACGCCTGGGCGTGGGCCCGCGCGTCCGGCCGCCTCGCCGAGACCGCCCTCTCCCCGACCGAGCAGCGGCTCCGCGCCTCCCTGAACGCCGCCGAGGAGCGCCTGCGCACCGCCTCCGCCGCCCTCGACTCCGCCCGGGCCTGGACCGCCGTCCGCGCCGCCCTGCCCCCGGCACCCGCCTCACCGTTCGACACCGTCCCCGCGTGGATCGTCCCGCTGTGGCGCATCCCCGACACCCTCCCGCCCCGGCCGGACGCGTTCGACGTCGTCATCGTGGACGGCGAGCAGGACGCGGGCGCCGAGGCCCTCTTCCTGCTCTGGCTCGCGCCCCGCACCATCCTCGTCGGCCCGGCCGGGCCCGGCCTCCCCGCCCCCGAGGGCCCGCCGCCCGCTACCCCGCTCCCCGCGTCCCTCCGCGACACCGTCACCCCCACTGCGTCCCTCTTCACCCTCCTCACACCCCCCGACCCCGCGCCCTCCCCGCAGGACGAACCGGCCGAGCCCGCCCCTCGCACCCCCCAGCAACGCGCCGAACCGCCCCGCCCGCCCAACCCAAACCCCCCCACCGGCCGCCACGCCCGCCCCACCGACTCCCCACGCGCCGCCGCCCCACCACGCCGCGCCGAGCAGCCCCGCCCCGCCGCCCCACCGCGTCCGACTGAGTCTCCGCGCGCCGCTGAACCACCGCGCGCTGCCGACCGCCCGCGTCCCGCCGAGCCGCCGCGTATCGCTGACCCGCTGCGTGCCGCCGACCCGCTGAGTCCGGCCGAATCACCGCGCCTCGCCGACTCTCCGCGGGCCGCCGAACCACCACGCGCCGCTGAACCACCGCGCGCTGCCGACCGTCCGCGTCCCGCCGAGCCGCCGCGTCCCGCTGATCCGCTGGGCCCGGCCGAATCACCGCGCCTCGCCGACTCTCCGCGGGCCGCCGAATCACCGCGCCCGGGTCAGCCACCGCGTCCTGCCGAACCACCGCGGGCTGCTGAGCCTTTGCAGCGTGCCGAGCCTTCGCGCGGCGCCGAGCAGCGGGACGTGCCGGGACCGCGCCGTGGGCCGCGGCCCGTTTCGCCCGAGCAGTCCGGCCTCCCGCCTGCCGGAACCGGCGAGGGCCGTCCGCCGGCGCGGGAGCGCTCCGCCTCGGCCGATGCGGGAGGGGAGCGGTCCGCCCTGAGGCCGGGCCGTCCGCAGCCGGAAGCGCCCGCGGCCCGGCGGCGGGACGTGGGGGAGCCGGGCGTGCGCGCGGAACGGCTTTCCGGGGGCCCGCCGGAGGACGACTGGCGGGGTGTTCGGGAGGTTCGTCCGCCGCAGGAGCCGCCTGCCGCACCGTCGCGTCCAGGTTCCGGTGAATCGCCGCGGATACGGCGGGGGCGGTCGATCGCGACGTACAAGCGGCCCGAGCTGGTGGAGATCGTCGCGCGGGTCGCCGAGCACGAGCCCGATCTCACCGACGACCAGCTCGTCGAGCTGGTGGGCCGCCTGCTGGCGTGTCCCGAGGACGAGGCGCTCCTGGTCGGGGCGCGCCTGCGCTACGCGGTGGAGGTCTACCGCGAGCAGTCCGGGCGCTGAGGTCGCTTCGGCGGGTCCGAGGGTCAGGGTGTGCGTGAGCCGTAGGCGGGGCCGAAGACGACCAGGAGCGCGAGGTCCTCGGTGATGTCGGTGAAGCGGTGCTCCTCGCCCGCCGGCACGAAGATCACCGAGCCGGGGCCGACGGCGGCCGTCGCGTCCGGTGTCACGATCGTGGCGCGGCCCGCGGTGACCACGTAGATCTCGTCCTCGGTGTGGGGGCTCTGGTCGTCGGTGCCTCCGGCCGGGATGCAGTACGTCCCGACCGACAGGTCCGCTGTCCGCAGCTGCTCCGTCCAGTCGGCGGCTTCGGAGGGCGGCGCCCAGGCCCCGGCGCCCTTGATGATCTCCATGGCCGGGACCCTAGCCGTCAAGAGTGGAATGATGTGTTCCGTTCCGTTAGGGTGGATCTGTTCGAGGAGGACGGCGATGCGGGTTCTGGATCGGCGGACGCTCAACCGCGCAGCGCTGGAACGGCAGCTCCTCCTGAGGCGCCACGCCGTCCCCGTCCGGGACGCGGTAGGACGGCTCGTCGCGATCCAGGCGCAGGAGACCAACATGCCCTACATCGGGCTGTGGACGAGGCTGGCCTCCTTCCGACAGCGGGACCTCACCGACCTGATGACCGCACGGACGGTCGTGCGCGGCTCCATCCTCCGCGGGACCCAGCACATGGCGCTCGCCGAGGACTACCTGTGGCTGCGTCCCCTGGTGCAGGAGAGCCTCCTGCGCGGGCGCCGCGCCGCCTTCGGAGGCGCCACCAGGGATTGGGATCTCGACGAGCTCGCCGCCGAGGCGCGCAGGCTGCTGGACGGCCGGGTCCTCACCCGCCCGCGACTGGCCGGCGCGCTGGCCGAGGTCTGGCCCGACCGGGACCGGCAGGCCCTCGGCTGGTCCGCCCAGGCGCTGGTGTCCGTCGTCCATCCGCCGCCGAGCGGGACGTGGAACACCGGCGGCGCCACCCCGTTCGCCCTGGCGGAGGACTGGATCGGGGAGCCGCTGCGCAGGACGGGTCCGGCGCCGCTGATCCGCCGCTACCTGGCCGCGTTCGGCCCGGCGTCCGTCAAGGACTTCCAGGTCTGGTCCGGCCCGCGCCGCATGGACGCCGCGTTCGAGGAGATCCGCCAGGACCTGGAGGTCTACCGGGACGAGAGCGGCGTGGAGCTCTTCGACGTCCCCGGCGCGCCGGTCCCGGACGGTGACGTCCCCGCCCCCGTCCGTCTCCTGCCGGCGTTCGACAACCTGGTTCTCGGTTACGCCGACCGCAGCCGTCTCATGACCGACCGGCAGCGCAGGGCGGTGTGCGAGGGTTCGCTCACCCACCCCACGCTGCTGGTGGACGGCCGGGTCCATGGTGTCTGGAGGCTCAGGCATGACCGGAAGGCGGGGCGCGCCGCGCTGAGCATCGATCTGCTCGCTCCGCTGCCGGACGCCGCGCCCGTCGAGGAGGAGGCGCGCCGCCTGCTGTCCTTCGCGGCCCCGGAGGCCGTCCACGAGTTCCGCGTCCGCGATTCCCGCTAGGCGCGCGGCGTGTCAGGGCACGGACAGGACGATCTTGCCCTGGATGTGGCCTCCTTCGGCGCGCTCGTGGGCCTTCGCGGCGTCCGCCAGGTCGTAGACGGAGTCGATGCCGGCGCGGAGCGAGCCGTCGGCGAGGAGGGCGGCGAGTTCGGCCATCTGGGCGCCGTCGGAGTGGACCTGGCCGCTGCGGAATTGGATGCCGCGGCGGGCGGCCTCCTCGCGGTGGTAGTCGCCGTGGAGCACGGGGCTGATCGTCCCGCCGTCCTTGACGGTCGCGAGGAAGCGGTGGGCGTCCGGGCCGCCGACGGTGTCGATGACGAGGTCGGCGTCGCGGACGGCGTCCTCGGCGGCGGTCGCGGTGTAGTCGATGTACTCGTCGGCGCCGAGGTCGCGGAGGAAGCCCTCGTGGCGGGACGAGGCGACGGCGACGACGTGCGCGCCGCGGGTCTTGGCGAGCTGGACGGCGAAGTGGCCGACACCGCCGGCGGCGCCGTTGACGAGGACCTTCTGCCCGGCGGGCAGCCGGATGTGGTCGACGAGGTACTGGTAGGCGGTCAGTCCGGCCATGGGGACGGCGGCGGCGTGGACGTGGTCGACGGACGGGGGTTTGCGGGCGAGGTGCGCGGCGGGCGCGGTCGTGTACTCGGCGTAGGCGCGTCCGCCGTTGTCCAGGCCGGGGAAGCGGATCAGCCCGAAGACGGCGTCGCCCACGGCGAACCCGGTGACGCCGGGCCCGACGGCGGCGACGACGCCGGACGCGTCGGAGCCGGGCGTCCAGGGGAAGCGGACGTGCGGGCGGCCTTGGCCGGCGAAGTGCTCGTCGGCGAACATCGCGAAGTCGCGGCGGGCGTACCAGTCGGGCGGGTTGAGGCAGGCGGCGTGGACGCGGATCAGGACGTCGCCGGGGCCGGGTTCGGGGACGGGGACCTCGTCGAGGACGAGGACGCCGGGGTCGCCGGGGCCGTGCGCGCGGATCGCTTTCACGATGAACCTCCAAGAAGAAGCGGAGCACTGCTCCGGAATAGTAACCGGAGCGGTGCTCCGTCTGTCAACGCCCACTAGGATGCGGGACATGACGCGTGCGCTGCGGGCCGATGCCCAGCGGAATCGGGAGCGCATCCTGGACGTGGCGGCCGCGGTCGTGGCGGAGGAGGGCACCCAGGCGTCGCTGCGCGACATCGCGCGCCGCGCCGAGGTCGGGATGGGCACGCTCTACCGGCACTTCGCGACGCGCGAGGAGTTGCTGGAGGCGCTGCTCGGCGGCCGGTTCGACCGGCTCGCCGACCGGGCCGAGGTGCTGCGGGACGCGCGCCCGCCCGGGGAGGCGCTGGCCGCGTGGCTGCGGGAGTTCGCGTCCGGGGTCGCCGTCTACCGGGGGCTCGCAGCGTCCCTGGTCGCGACGCTCGAGGACGACACCACGTCGCTGCACGCGTCGTGCGCGCGGATGCGGGCGGCGGGCGCGGACCTGCTCAGGCGGGCGCAGGAGTCCGGGGACGTCCGCCCGGACGTGGACGGGACCGACCTGTTCGCGCTGTTCAGCGGCGTCGCGTCGATCGCCGACACGGCGCCGTCCCTCGCCGCGCGGCGCGACCATCTGCTGGAGCTGGTGATGGACGGGCTCGCCGCGCGGCGCTGAAGTGGGACTTTCCGCCACTCGCAAACGCAACCGGCCTTCTTCTGTACAAAGGTGCCTGTGACCGGGTGGGACGAGGACGCGCTGGCGGGGCTCCGCGCCGCCGTGGCGCGGGGCGATGCGCGCGCGGGGCTGGCGGCGCTGGCCGGGCGGCCGCTCGGCCCGGTCCTGCAGTACGCGGGGGACGTGCTGGCCGCGGCGGTCGCCGAAGGCCTGGCCGGTGCCGAGGCGGCGGCCCGCAAGTGCCTCGCGGAGCTGGAGGAGCGCGGCCTGCCCGGCGACGCCGAGCTGGCGGCGGAACTCGCCGCGGCCCTCGATGGAAGGCCGTCCGGCCTCGACGCGCTCCCCGTCGACCTCGGGGCGGTCGCGCAGGCGCTGGAGGCGGGCCCGGCGGACGGGCTCTGGCTGCTCGACCTGGAACGGGGCGACGTCCTGCCACCCGACGAGCCGGCCTCCGGCGAGCCGTGCGGGGGCGGCGGACGGTACCTGCCGATCCCGCCGGAGGGCCCGCTGCGGGAGCCGGAGGAGGAGCGCCGGGGACGGGCGCGCCGCTGGCTCGCCGGCCAGGGCCACCGCCCCGGCCCCCGCGTCCTCTAGTAGGTCAGTAGCCGGTAGAAGGTCAGTAGCCGGGCCGGACCAGCGGGAACGGGACCGTCTCGCGGATGCTGCGGCCGGTCAGGGTGATCAGCAGCCGGTCGATGCCCATGCCCATGCCGCCCGCCGGGGGCATCGCGTACTCCAGGGCGCGCAGGAAGTCCTCGTCCAGCTCCATCGCCTCGGGGTCGCCGCCGGCGGCCTGCAGCGACTGCTCGGTGAGCCGCTGCCGCTGCAGGATGGGGTCGATCAGCTCGGAGTAGGCGGTGCCGAGCTCCAGGCCGAACACGATCAGGTCCCACTTCTCCGCCAGCCGCGGGTCGTCGCGGTGCGGCCGGGTCAGCGGCGAGGTCTCGGCGGGGTAGTCGCGGACGAAGGTGGGCGCGGTCAGCTGCTCCTCGACCAGCGCCTCGAACAGCTCCTGGACGATCTTCCCCTGGCCCCAGGCGGGGTCGAAGTTCAGCCCGACCCGCTCGGCGAAGCCCTGCGCGGCGGCGAGCGGCGTGTCCGGGGTGACCTCCTCGCCGAGCGCCTTGGACACCGACTCGTAGACGGTGATCTCGTGCCAGGGCTCGGCCAGGTCGTACTCGACGCCGTCGCGGACGACGACGGTGGTGCCGAGCGCCGCGTTCGCCGCGTCCACGACGAGGCGGCGGGTCAGCTCGGCCATCGTGTCGTAGTCGCCGTACGGCTCGTACGCCTCCAGCATCGTGAACTCGGGGTTGTGCTTCTGCGACACGCCCTCGTTGCGGAAGTTGCGGTTCAGCTCGAAGACCCGCCCGACGCCGCCGACGAGCAGCCGCTTGAGGTACAGCTCGGGGGCGATCCGCAGGTAGAGCTGCATGTTGTAGGCGTTGATGCGGGTGGTGAAGGGACGCGCCGCCGCGCCGCCGTGGATCGGCTGCAGCATCGGCGTCTCGACCTCGAGGTAGCCGCGGGCGCGCAGCCCGTCGCGGACGGCGGCGATGGCGTCGCCGCGCATCCGCAGCATCTTCCGCGACTCGTCGTTGACGATGAAGTCGACGTAGCGCTGCCGGACCCGGGCCTCCGGGTCGGACAGCCCGCTGCGCTTGTTCGGCAGCGGCCGCAGGCACTTGGCGGTGAGCTGCCAGCACGACGCGAGCACCGACAGCTCGCCGCGCCGGGACGTCGCGACCTCGCCGCGCACTCCGACCTGGTCGCCGAGGTCGACCAGCGACTTCCACTGGCCGAGGGACTCGGCGCCGAGCGCGTCGGCGGTCAGCATGACCTGCAGGTCGGCGGTCTCGTCCCGCAGCGTCACGAAGATCAGCCGGCCGTGCTCGCGGGCCAGCACGACCCGCCCGGCGATCGCGACCTGCTCGCCGGTGCGCGCGTCGGGGGCGAGGCCGGCGAACCGCTCGCGGATGCCGGCGGCGAAGTCGGTGCGCGCGAACCCGAGCGGGTAGGGCTCCATCCCGGCCGCGCGGATCCGGTCGAGCTTGGCGTGCCGGACCCGCTCCTGCTCCGACAGCCGGCGCTGCGGGGCGCGGGCGGCGTCGGCGGCCTCCTCGATCCGCTTGATCTCCTCGACGAGCCCGGTGGACGGGACGATCGCGGCGGCACGGTCCAGTTTGGGCCGGTTCAGGTTCGGCAGGAAGCCCTCGGCGCGGGCGTAGGCGAGCCCGAGCCGGATGATGTGGCGGCCCTGGGTGTAGCAGATGAAGCGGGGCCGCCAGTCGGGCAGGTACTTGGCGTTGGACAGGTACAGCGACTCCAGCTGCCAGAACTTCGACGCGAACGACAGGAACCGGTAGTACAGCCGGGACACCGGCCCGGCACCGATCTGGGAGCCGCGCTCGAACGCCGACCGCAGCATCGCGAAGTTCAGCGACAGGTGCTGCGCGCCGACCGCGGCGGCCTTCTCGGCGAGCTTGGCGACCATGTACTCGTTCAGGCCGTTCTCGGCGGCCCGGTCGCGGCGCATCAGGTCGAGGGACAGCCCGCTGCGGCCCCACGGGACGAAGCTGAGCAGCCCGCGCAGCTCCCCGTGCGCGTCGAACGCCTCGACCATGACGCAGCGCCCGTCGGTCGGGTCGCCGAGCCGGCCGAGCGCCATGGAGAAGCCGCGCTCGGTCTCCTCGCCGCGCCAGGCGTCCGCGCTGCGGATGAGCTTGGCCATCTCCCAGGCGGGGATCTGCGCGTGGCGGCGGATCCGGATCGTGTACCCGGCCCGCTCGACACGCCGGACGGCCTGCCGGACCTGCCGCATCTCCCGGCCGTCCAGGTTGAAGTCGGTGAGGTCGATGATCGCCTCGTCGCCGAGCTCCAGCGCGTCGAACCCGTGCCGCTTGTAGACGTGCGCGCCGCGCTCGCCGACGCTGACGGCGCCGGGGATCCAGGCGTGCTCGCGGCACTCCTCCAGCCACGCCTCGATCGCCTGGTCCCAGGACTCGGGGTCGCCGAGCGGGTCGCCGCTGGCGAGGGAGACAGAACCCTCCACCCGGTAGGCGATGGCGGCCTTGCCGTTCGGCGCGACCATGACGTCCTTGTCGCGGCGCAGCGCGAAGTAGCCGAGGGAGTCCTGCTCGCCGTACTCGGCGAGCAGCCGGCGCGCGGCGAGCTCCTCGGGCGGGCTGAGCACGGGGTCGCGGCGGCCCGGCTTGAACAGCGCCCAGAACGTGGCGATCATCAGGCCGGTGCCGAGGACCCACAGGATCGCGTCCACCCAGAACGGGACGGACACGTCGATCGGCTTGCCGGTGACGCGCGGCCCGAGGACGGTCTGCAGGATCGCGTAGTACGGGTGCGTCCAGAAGTCGCCGCTGGAGTTGCGGTCGGTGACGGTGACCAGGAAGGTGCCGATTCCGCAGGTCACGATGAGCAGGCTGGTGAAGACGGTGACGGCGAGCCGCCGGTTCGCCCGGTCGGGGAGCGTGGTGAACTGGCCGCGGGCCGACACCAGCAGGCCGAGCACCGCCAGGTACACGGCGGCGGTGACGATCAGCCCGATGGAGGTCGGCTCGGACGGGTTGAACACGGTGCCCAGCACGGCGGCCACGCCGAGCGCGGCGGGCAGGCAGAAGATCAGCACCAGGATGCGCCAGGCGGCCTTCTTGCGCCGCCGGATGCCCATCGACAGCAGGATCCACAGCATGCCGACGGGGACGCTGGGGAACCAGCCGAGATAGCCGATCCACCGCAGGGCCCAGATATCCGCTATCTCGAGGATGAGACCATAGGAGACCCAGGCGAGCAGCGACAGGATCCCGGAGAGACGGGTGTACCAGAAGAAGATGGTCGGCGCGGCCTGCAAGAGCCGGCGCCATTCGCCCAGTAGGCCCTTCTCCGCCATGGTCCCCCCGTCGCCGTGCGTGGCCCGCTTGGCCGTTCCGGGCTTATTCATACCGGGTGTCATGTGCACCGCGCTCCCGTCCGGGCACGCCCGCCCCGCGGCGAACCTCGGCGCGGCGCCGGACGTCGTACGGGTGGGGGGATGTCGCTTGCAAGCTCGATCCAAGGTTGTCAGCAAAAGTCGATATGGTCGCGGATATGCCAAATGAGACCACCGGTGAGCGGTTGCTCGCCCGCCGCTACCGACTGGTGACCCAGGTCGGCCGAGGCGGCATGGGGACGGTCTGGCAGGCACACGATGAGGTCCTCGGCAGAGACGTCGCGGTGAAGGAGGTCATCCTCCCGCATGGTCTCACCGATGAGGAACGCGCTGTCCACCATAAGCGTACGTTCCGTGAGGCGCGCACCGCGGCACGGCTCGGCCACCCCGGCGTCGTCACCGTCTACGACGTCGTGGAGGAGGACGGCCGGCCCTGGATCATCATGGAGCTGATCAAGGCCCGCTCCCTGGACCAGGTGATCAAGCAGGACGGGCCGCTGGAGCCGCGCCGCGCCGCGGAGATCGGCCGGCAGATGCTGGCCGCGCTGCACGCCGCGCACCAGGCCGGGGTGCTGCACCGCGACGTCAAGCCGAGCAACGTGCTGATCACCGGCACGGGCCGGATGGGCGAGCGCGCCGTGCTCACCGACTTCGGCATCGCCACCGCGTCCGGCGACGCGACCCTCACCCAGACGGGCCTCGTCATGGGCTCGCCCGCCTACATCGCTCCCGAACGCGCCCGCGGCCGCACCGCGGGCCCCGCCTCCGACCTCTGGTCGCTCGGCGTCACCCTGTACGCGATGCTGCACGGCAAGTCGCCGTTCGAGCGCTCGGAGCCGATGGCCGCGCTGGTCGCGGTGATCTCCGACGAGCCGGACCCGCCCGACAAGGGCGGCCGGCTGACCCCGGTCATCGAGGGCCTGCTGCGCAAGAACCCCGACCAGCGGATGGAGGCCATCGAGGCCGGCGCGCTGCTGGACGACATCGTCCGGCAGGAGACCATCGACACGCAGCGGACGATGGCCGTCGAGTACCCGATGGAGGAGGCCCCGGAGCCGCCCGCGCCGGAGCCCGGCAGCACGCTCCCCGACCCTTACGGCGGGCGGACCGGCACGCCGCGCGGGAGGAGGCGGCCCGATCCGGCGGCCGGCCGCACGCGGGCGACGCCCCGGGCCGATCCGCGCCCCGCGCAGGACCCTCCGGGCACGCCCGCGCCGCACGCCGAGTCGCCGGACGCCCAGCCCGACCAGCTCACCCGGTTCGACGTGCCGGCCGGGGCCACCGACCGGCACGACCCGAACCGGGCCGAGTCGTGGCAGCCCGGGCCCGAGACGCGCCCGGCGCACCGCCCGCCCGGCGACGCCGCCGGGCAGAGCGGCGCGACGGCCCCGGCGGGCCGTCCGGCGCTCGCCTCGAACCGCAACGTGCTGATCGTCGCGGCGGTCGTGCTGCTGGCGATCGTGGTGATCGCCGGGATCGCGTGGGTCAACTCCGGCGGCGACGACAAGCCGGCGAAGAAGACGGGCTCGCCGGTCACGAGCCACACCCCGTCCTCGACCCCGCCCACGACGGCGTCCTCGTCCTCGACGGCGTCCCCGTCCGCCTCATCGAGCACGGGCCTGCCGGCCGGGTTCACCACCTACAAGGACAAGTCCGGCTACTCGGTGCCCGTCCCGGCCGGGTGGAGCGGCCCCGAGCGCGGGAAGGGCGGCGACTACTTCTACGCGCCGGACCGGCGGACGTACTTCCAGATCGACCAGACCGACAGCCCGGGCGAGAGCGCGATCGGCGACTGGCGGCAGAACGAGAACGGCGGTGCCGGCTTCGACGGCTACCACAAGATCAAGATCGCACCGACCGGCGACCACCCGCCCGTCCCCGACACCGGGAACGGCGACAGGTCGGCCGACTGGGAGTTCACCTACGACTCCCGAGGCGACCGGATCCACGTCCTGAACCGGGGGTTCGTCGCGAACGGGCACGGTTACGCGATCCTGCTGCACGTTCCGCAGGACGCGTGGGACCGCGCGTTCTCGCAGCTGCAGCCGGTGTACGAGCACTTCAAGCCGGCGGAGGACTGATGGAGGAAGGACGCCTGCTCGCCGGCCGCTACCGGCTGCTGTCGGTGGTCGGCCGCGGCGGCATGGGCACGGTCTGGCGCGCCCGGGACGAGACCCTCGACCGGGAGGTCGCGGTCAAGGAGGTCCTGCTGCCGTCCGGGCTGAGCGACGACGACCGCCACACCCGGCACCAGCGGACGCTGCGCGAGGCGCGCGCGTCGGCGCGGCTGAACCATCCGGGCGTGGTGACCGTCCACGACGTCGTGGACGAGGACGACCGGCCGTGGATCGTCATGGAGCTGGTCAGGGCGCGCTCGCTCCAGGACGTCCTGGACGACGACGGCCCGCTGCCGCCCGGGCGCGTCGCCGCGGTCGGCCGGCAGATCATCGGGGCGCTGCGCGCCGCGCACGCGATCGGCATCCTGCACCGCGACGTCAAGCCCGCGAACGTGCTGGTCACCGACGACGACCGGGCGGTGCTCACCGACTTCGGCATCGCCCAGATGGCGGGCGACGCGACGCTCACCGGCACCGGGCTGATCATGGGGTCGCCGGCGTACATGTCGCCGGAGCGGGTCAACGGCGACCGCGCCATCCCGGCGTCGGACCTGTGGGCGCTCGGCGCGACCCTGTACGCCGCGTGCGAGGGCAAGGCGCCGCACCACCGCAGCGACGCCATGGCGGTGCTGGCGGCGGTGATGACGCAGGAGGTGCCGCCGCCGAAGAACGCGGGGCCGCTGGAACCGGTGCTGCTCGGGCTGCTGGAACGCGACCCGGTCCGGCGGATGAGCGCCGAGCGCGCCGAGGAGGCGCTCGCCGCGGTCGCCTCGGGCCACGCGGCCGGCCAGGCCGCCGCGCAGCTCGCCTGGAGCCAGGCCACGGCCGCCGACGGCCAGGCGGCCTACGCGGGCGCTTCCACCGGCCCCGGGACGGGCCCGACCCAGTCGGCGCCGCCCCCGGTACCGCACCAGTACGTCCCGGTCCCCGACATGACGGTCGGCTACCCGCCCGGGACGAACGGGCAGCAGTGGACGCCGATGCCCGGCGGCCCCGGAACGGTGGGCGTCCCGCCGGCCAAGCGCCGCTCGCCGGTGGTGCCGATCATCGCCGGCTCGCTGGCGGTGGCCGCCATCGTGGCGGCGGCGGTGCTGTTCCTCCGGCCGGACGGCGGCTCCGACCCCAAGACCGACGCGTCCAAGCAGCCCGTCGCGCAGGGCACCGAGAAGCCCGTCACCCAGGCCCCGACGTCGCAGACGCCGACGACGGCTCCCTCCAAGACGTGGCCGGCCGGTCTCGTCAAGGCGTACGGTCCTGGCTACACGATCGGCGTGCCGCCCAGTTGGAAGCGGTCGGCGACGAGCCGCGGCGTCGCCTGGACCGACCCGGTCACCAAGGCGTACGTGCAGGTCGACAAGACGCAGTGGACCGGCGACCCCTTCGACCACTGGACGGAGTGGAAGCAGCAGGCGATCGCCGACGGCCTGCTGAAGAACTTCCAGCAGGTCGGGGAGATCACCCAGTCGAGCGTCGCGGGCCACCGGGCCGCCGACATCGAGTTCACCTGGTCGCGCTCCACCGGCACGACCCACGCCCTCGACCGGGGCGTGATCGTCGGCGGCACGCCGTACGCGGTCGTGGTGGCGGTACCCTCATCCCAGTGGCGCACCAAAGAGTCACTCGTGAAGGATGTGCTCAGCACGTTCCTTCCTTCAGGGGTGGGATGACACTGGGTGGACCGTGAAGAGATGGCACAGGCACGTCTGCTCGGCAACCGCTACCGGCTCGACTCGGTGGTCGGCCGCGGCGGGATGGGCACCGTGTGGCGCGCCTTCGACGTCATGCTCGACCGCGAGGTCGCGGTCAAGGAGGTCGTCCTCCCGCCGGGGCTGAACGACGACGAGCGGGCCGTGCTGTACGAGCGGACGTTCCGCGAGGCGCGGGCGTCGGCGCGGCTGAACCATCCGGGCGTGGTGACCGTCCACGACGTGGTCGAGGAGTCCGACCGGCCCTGGATCGTGATGGAACTCGTCCTCGCGCCCTCCCTGCAGGACCTGATGGACCGCGGGCCGCTGGAGCACCGCCGGGTCGCCGAGATCGGGCTGCAGATGCTGGGCGCGCTGCGGCACGCGCACGAGAAGGGCATCCTGCACCGCGACGTCAAGCCGAGCAACGTGCTGATCACCGACTCGGGGCGCGTGGTGCTCACCGACTTCGGCATCGCGCAGGTGGAGGGCGACGCGACCCTCACCCAGACGGGCCTGGTCATGGGGTCGCCCGCCTACATCCCGCCGGAGCGGGCCCAGGGCGAGCGCGCGGTGCCCGCCTCCGACCTGTGGGCGCTGGGCGCGACGATGTACGCGGCGGTCGAGGGCCGCTCGCCGTACGAGCGCCCGGACGCGATGGCGTCGCTGCAGGCCGCGCTGTCCGATCCGGTGCCGCCGGCGCGCAACGCGGGCCCGCTCGCCCGCGTCCTGGACGGCCTGCTGGCGCGCGAGCCGGTCAACCGGATGACGGCCGTGCAGGCCCAGCCGCTGCTGACGCAGGTCGCGACGATGCCCCTGCCGCCGCCCGTCCCCAGCGCCGACGACACGGTGATGGACGGGCCGGCGCGCTACTACGCCGCCGATGACGCGTCGGAGACGGTGCTCGACCCGGAGGAGCTGGAGGCGGTCACCCGCCGCGACCCGGGGCCCGGCCAGGACGCGCGCGACTCCCAGCCGCCGCGTTCCCGGCCGCAGCGGCACCCCGAGCCCGAGGAGCGGACGCTCCTGGAGACCGAGTGGGCGCCGCCCCCGCGGACCCGGCATCCGCAGCCGCAGCAGCGGCCTCCGCAGACGCCGTCGCCGTGGGAGCAGCCGCAGCAGTACGCGAACTGGCAGCAGCCCCCTTCGCCGCCGCCCGTGCACGACGTCCGGCGCGCGGAGCGCCGCAAGACGGTCCTGATCATCGCGGTCGCGGTGATCCTGGTGGTGGCGGCGGTGCTGGCCGGCGCGTTCATCCTGCGCCGCAAGCTCCAGATCGACGCGCTGGGCCTCGCGGGGCAGGGGCACGCGGCCACGATGGCGGTCGTCGGCCTCATGACGCCCTAGCCCGGCCGTCCCTGGTGTCAGGTGCTGATGCCGAGGCCGCTGATATGCGCGCCGTTGGCGGTCACCGAGGGCTGCTCGGACACCACGTCCGTCATCACCATGAACGGCAGGACGAGCGGCGGCGGCTGCGCGGGCGTGAAGGTCAGCGGGATGCCGAGCAGCTTCGACGACATCTTCGTCGTGTACATGACGACGTCGCCGCTGAGCGTCAGGGCGCCGGTCCTGATCCGGTTGGTGACGCCGCCGTGCGTCGCGGTCTGGTCGACGTCCTTCAGCACGGCCTTGGACATGCTGAACTTCAGCGCCTTCACCGCCCCGCCCGCCGACGGCAGGGACGCGACGCCATCGTAGCTGAGCCCCGACATGGTCAGCGAGCTCGCCCGCAGCGTGCCGGCGTCGGTGTAGACGCGGGTCCCGGACGCGGCGGTCGCGGCCCCGGCCTTCGCGCCGGACGTGAGGCAGGAGGCCGGGTCCTTGCTGGACTGGAGCTCCTGCAGCAGCTTGCCGGCCTGGTCCTGGGACAGCCCGGACGTGTTCGCCGGGATCTCAGGGCAGGAGGGCGACGGCGTCGCGGTGGGGGTGGGCGTCGCGCTCGGGGGCGGCGTGGCGCTCGGCGACGGGGTGGTGCTCGGGGACGGGGTGGCGCTCGGCGAAGCCGCGGCCGCGGGGGCCTGGGAGGCACTGGCCGACGGCGCCGGGGTCGGCGCCGGGCTCAGCAGGTGCAGGCCCAGGACTCCGGGCAGGGCCAGCGGCAGCGCGAAGGCCGTGAACCGGCCGCCGCGCGGCGCCGCGTGCGCGCCCGTCCCGTGCGCTCCGGCCCGGTACCGCGGCACGTCCGGTGCCTCGGTCGCCTCGGGCGCCTCCGGCGCGCTCGGCCGCTCGGGCCGGGGCGCGGGCGACCAGGCGAAGCCGAGGGCCCCGCCGACCATGCCGAGCAGCAGCCCGACGAGGAAGCCGCCGAAGTTGGAGGTGAGGAACGACGCCAGCGACAGCAGCACGGCGAGGACGCCGAAGAAGCTGCGCTGGGCGGGCTGGAACCACATCAGCGCGCCGGAGGCGACCAGCAGCGCGCCGATCAGCCAGCTCGCCACTCCGGCGATGCCCTGGTGCACGACCAGCGGCATGGGGGCGAGGGGGATCGCGATGAGCTCCACGCCGCCGAGGACGGCGAACACGCCTCCCCAGAAGGGGCGCGTCCGCCGCCAGCGGCGGAACCCGTGCGGTGTCGTGTCCGTCATGGCGTCAGAAGCATTCCTTGCCGAGCTTCATGCTGAGGTCGCTCAGCTTGAAGGTGCCTGCGGTGGTCGCCCACGCGACCTGCTTCACGCCGGTCAGCTTGATCGAGTCGGCCTGCTGGCCGAACATCCCGGCCGCGCCCTTCGCCCCGTTCGGGCCCTTGTCGAGGGTGCTCGCGTCCCGGCCGATCTCGATGTTGGAGAACTCGGCGTCGGCGTTCAGCTGCTCGACGTCCAGCACCAGGTCCGACGCCTCGACGGGCTTGTCGCCGGTGCCCGCGGTGAGCCGCAGCGTGAACGGCCCGACCTTCACCGACTGGCACATGTTGGTGATCGTCGCGTTCTTGATCCCGGAGACCTGCACCGGGTGCTTCGTGCCGTCCTTGCTCGCGTCGACGTCCCCGTACTGGACGAAGCCCGTTCCGGTGAGGGAGTCGGCGCTGACCTTGAAGCTGCTGCCGGAGACGGCGAAGGAGGAGGCGATGGCCCCCTGCGCGGTCATGAAGACCAGGGCGCCCGCGCCGACCGCGGCGGGGGCGGCGATGGCGGCGAAGCGCTTCCAGCGGACGCGGCCGAGGCCGGTGTCGGCGGTGCCGGCGGAGTCGGTCATGGGGGCTCCTGGGGGTCTGGGGGCTGGGTCGGGGGTGGTGCCGTCCGGCCGGGCCCGGTGACGCGGATCACTGGCGTGACGGTGAGTGCAAGTTACCCTCAAGTACTTACTTGCGGCAAACCGGTCGGAGGTCATGAAGGTAAAGAATTCGGGCCGCTGACCTGGGAGTTGATCACAGGCGATGCCGGTGACGCCCATAAGAGGCGGACCGAAACCAGCTACTGTAAGTAGTCACTGACGGGCAGCGAAAAGCCCCTGAGCCAGGGGCGTGCGGTGTTACCGGCGGCCGGCGGAGAACGCGTCCAGGGCGAGCCGCAGGTCGGCGACGCTTCCGTCGAGGTCGTCGGCGGGCTCCCCGGACCGCATCCGGGCCAGCGCGTCCTCGATCCGGGAGAGCCGCTCGTCCAGCTCGGACAGCAGCCCGTCGCAGCCCCCGGCGGCCGGGGTCTCGCCTTCGGCGCCCAGCTCGCCGCCCTCCGCGCCGGCGGTGCCGTTCTCGGCGAGCGTGCGGCGCAGCAGCGACGCCTGCTTGCGCAGCTCCAGGTTGCGGCGGTGCAGGTCGACGAAGACCGACACCTTCGCGCGCAGCAGCCACGGGTCGAACGGCTTGGTGAGGAAGTCGACCGCGCCCGCCGCGTAGCCGCGGTAGGCCTGCTCGCTCTCCCCGCCCGCCGCGGTGAGGAAGATGATCGGGACGTCCCGTGTCCGCGGCCGCGCCTTGATGTGCTGGGCGGTCTCGAAGCCGTCCATCCCCGGCATCACCACGTCCAGCAGGATCAGCCCGAAGTCGTCGCTCAGCAGCTCCTTCAGTGCCGCCTGCCCGGACGAGGCGGGCACCACCTCGACCGGCAGCGCGTCGAGCACCGCCGCGAGGGCCGTGAGGTTCTCCTCGCGGTCGTCGACGGCGAGGATCCTCGTGTCGTGCGGCACCGGACTCCTTCGCTTCGGTGACGGCCTGTGCGTTCCACCTTGTCATGTCACCACGGACGGGAACAGTGAATCGCGACAGAGTGCGAATTTCCGGGGCAGGGGCCCGCGACCGGGTCACCGTACCCCGGCCCGTCTCCGGCCCGTCTCCGGGCCGCCCCGCGGCCCGGCCGCCTAGGGCAGCCAGCCCGGTTTGACGAGCCCCGACTCGTAGGCGAACACCACGAGCTGCGCCCGGTCGCGCGCGCCGAGCTTGACCATCGTCCGGCTGACGTGCGTCTTGGCGGTCGCCGGGCTGACCACCAGGCGGGCGGCGATCTCCTCGTTCGACAGCCCCTCGCCGACCAGCGTCATCACCTCGCGCTCCCGGTCGGTCAGCGCGTTCAGCCGCGGCGACGGCGCCGGCTCCTTGGCCCGCGCCGCGAACTCGGCGATCAGCCGCCGGGTCACGCTCGGCGACAGCAGCGCGTCCCCGGCCGCGACGGCCCGCACGGCGTGGATCAGCTCGACCGGCTCGGTGTCCTTGACCAGGAACCCGCTCGCCCCGCCGCGCAGCGCCTCGAACACGTACTCGTCCAGCTCGAACGTGGTCAAGATCACGATCTTGACGTCGCCGAGCCGGTCGTCGGAGGCGATCCGGCGGGTCGCGGCGAGGCCGTCCTCGCCGGGCATCCGGACGTCCATCAGGATCACGTCCGGGCGCAGCAGGCGGGCCTGCGCCACGGCCTCCGCGCCGTCGCCCGCCTCGCCGACCACCTCGATGTCGGCCTGCGCGTCCAGCAGCGCCCGGAACCCCGCCCGGACCAGCACCTGGTCGTCGGCGAGCAGCACCTTGATCACTGACTGCCCCTCTCCGCCGGAGCGCCCTCGCCGGAGCCCCGGTCCGCCGCGTCCGCCGCGTCCGCCGCGTCCGCGGGTTCGGCGGGCTCCGCCGCGTCCGGCGGCTCGCCGGTGAGCGGCAGCGTCGCGCGGACGGCGTAGCCGCCGCCCGCCCGCGGCCCCGCCTCGAACGTCCCGCCGAGCGCGGCGGCCCGCTCCCGCATGCCGCGGATGCCGCTGCCGCCCGGATGGTCGTCCAGCAGGGACACCCCCCGGCCGTCGTCCTCCACCCGCACCTCGATCTCCCGGTCACGGTAGGCGATCCGGACCCGCGCCGTCACCGGGCCCGGCCCCGCGTGCCGGGTCACGTTCGTCAGCGACTCCTGGACGATCCGGAACGCGGCCAGGTCGGCGCCCGCAGGCAGCGGGCGCGGCTCCCCGGCCGTCTCGGCCTCCACCGCCAGCCCGGCGGAGCGGGCGCGGGCGAGCAGGTCGTCCAGCCGGCCGAGCCCGGCGGTGGGGGAGCGCGGCGCGGTCTCGCCCTGCGCCCGCAGCGCCCCGATCACCGACCGCATCTCGGTCAGCGCCTCCTTGCTCGCCTCCTTGATCGCGGCGAGCGCGGTGCGGGCCTGCTCGGGGTCGCCGTCCATCAGGTGCAGCGCCACCCCGGCCTGCACGTTGATCATCGAGATGTTGTGCGCCAGCACGTCGTGCAGCTCGCGGGCCATCCGCAGCCGCTCCTCGCTGGCCTGCCGGCGCTCCTCCTCGGCCCGGGTCCGGGCCCGCTCGGCGGCCCGCTGGCCGGTCATCCGGACGAGCTCGGCGGTGACCAGCACCGCCAGCGACCAGCCGACGACGAAGCTGACCCCGCCGATGCTCGGCTCCTCGACCGGGAACGGCCCGCCGGCGGTGCCGCGCTCGGGGAACGGCACGCCGATCAGCGCGGTGAGCCCGAAGTAGACCGACACCGCGACCGCGGTCCCCGCCCAGGTCACGAGCCGGTGCCCGGCGGCGATCGCCGCCAGCATCGCGATGCCCACGGCGGCGGCCGCGGGACCGTACGGGTAGGCGCGCAGGAAGTACAGCCCGGTGAGCAGCCCGGTCGTCGCCAGCGTGAACACCGGATACCTGCGGCGCAGCAGGAGCAGCGCCGGCCCGCCGAAGAGGATCGTGTAGCCGATGCCGTCCAGGTGGGTGATGCCGTAGCCGGCCGAGCCGTCGCCCCAGCCATGCCCGTGCCCCCAGCCGTCGCCGCGGTTCGGCGACCCGTCCCCGGACGCGCCGTGCTGCGCGGCCATCGTCCCGAAGAACTCGAGGACCAGCACGAGCAGCGGGACGACCCAGACGGGCCACGCGGACGGGCGCGGCCAGTGCGCCCGCACCGGCCCGTGCGGCACCGGGCCGTGCGGCGGCGAAGTGCTCATTCCTGAACGTTAGGTCATCGCGGCGCGGCGGCACGTCGGCTGGAAGGAGGCAGCGCGCCTACTCCCCGGGAGGTACCTGACCTCCGGCGATGGAGAAGGGCCCACCTCTCATTCGCCCCTCAGATGGGCGCTGAGCCACTGCAGCACGGCGGGCAGGTCGTGGCGCCACCGCGCGAGCGCCGCGGGCGCACCGGGCACGAGGAGCCTGTCCACCCGCATCGGCGGGTTCGCCAGCGCCGCGAACCCGGTGGCGGCCTGGGCGTCCGGCCCGGCGGCCCCGGCGGCGGCCAGCACCGAGACGGGCGGCGGCGGGAAGTGCCGGAGCCGCCACGTCAGGTCGTCGTCGAGCCGGTAGGCCTCGCTGCCGCCGTACGGATCGCCCGGCACGGGCTTCGGTCCGGCCCTGCCGCCGACCGGCTTCTCCGGCCTCCCGGTGCGGGGGCCGATCTTGACGACCGTCCGGGCGCCGGTGCCGGACCCGTCCGTGGGCAGCCCGAACCGGCCGTTCAGGGACGCGGCGGCGGCGAACCGGTCGGAGTGCAGCATCGCCAGCCGCGCGGCGCACTGCCCGCCCGCCCCGAACCCCGCCGCGCCCCAGCCCGCCCGCGTCTGCGGCAGCCGGTACGTGGCGGCCAGCGCGAGCGGCAGGTCCTGCGCGTAGAAGGTCTCGGCCTGCCCGCCGGCGACGCCGGGGAGGTCCAGGCATCGCCCGCCGGGAACGAGCCCGCGCACCGACCGCACCATCGCGTAGACCATCGGCTGGACGTGCCCGGTCGCGGCGGCGGCGCCGGCCTCCTCGGGCAGCCTCGCCTGCCGCAGCCACGCCGGCCCGCCGTCGGACGGGCCGCCCGGGACGAGCACGACGACCGGCAGCCGCCGCCCCGCGTACTGGGGCTGGAAGTACTGCGGCGGAAGGTAGACGTACGCCTGCCCCTCCAGGCCGCTGCGCGCGCCCTCGACGTCCAGCCGGTCGACCCGCCCGTCCTGCGCCGGGTCGCGGTGGTGGCCGCGCCGCTTCGGCCCCAGCGCCGTGGTCACGCGGTGCACCGGCCCGGACGGCGCCGACTCCGCGCCGCGGCTCGGCTGCACCTGCCGCACCTTGGCGTTCGTGGTGCTGCCGCCGAGCAGGTCGTCCCACGTCGCGTAGAACACGAAGTACCGGTTGACCAGCAGGACGACCGAGGCCGTCAGCAGCGCCTGCGAGGCCAGCAGCAGGCCCGTCCGGGCGGCCACCGGCCGGACGCCGCGTCCGGCGAACCGCGGCCACAGCACCACGGCGGCGACGAGGCAGGCGGCGGCCGGCACGCACACCAGGGCGAGGAAGGCCGCGCTGACCGGCTCCATCATTCCCCCCTCAGGTGCGCGCTCAGCCACGCGATCGACGGCGGGATGTATTTGCGGAACGTCTTGAAGTTGTGGCCGCCGGTCGGCAGCAGCAGCTTGTCCACGACGAGCGGCGGCCGGGCCGCCGCCATGAACCTCTGCGCCGACGGGAAGGTCTTCTCACCGACGTCCGCGGAGGCCACCAGCACCGACACCGGCGGCTGCGGCAGGTTCCGCAGCCGCCAGACCAGATCGTTGCTGCGCCGGATCTCCTTGCTGCCCCCGTACAGCTCGCGGGTCGTGCGGTCGAGCAGCGCGTCGAAGTGCCCGGCCATGCTCGCGGCGGCCGAGAACCGGTCGGAGTGCAGCAGCAGGAGCTTGGCCGCGCAGAACCCGCCGGTCGAGTAGCCGGCCAGGCCCCAGCCGGCGCGGGTGCGCGCCGTCCGGTACGCCCCGGAGACGGCCTCCGGCACGTCCTGGGCGAAGAACGTCTCGACCTGGGGGCCGCCGGGCACGTCGGCGCACTCGGTGTCCCAGCCCTCCACCACGGTCGGCCGCATCATCACGTAGATCATCGGCTGGATCCGGCCCGCCGCCTGCGCCTTCCCGACGTCCTCGGGGATGTGCCCCTTGTCGATCCACACCATCCGGTCGGCGGCCGGGTAGCCGGCGATGAGCAGCACGACGGGGAAGCGGCGCGCCGCGTAGGCGGGCTGGTAGTACTGCGGCGGGAGGTAGACGTAGGCCTCGGCGGAGATCCCGGTGCGGATGCCCCGGACGTCGAGGTGCTCGACCTGGCCGTCCCGCGCGGCCACGTGCTTGCCCTTGGCGCCCGGGTCGAGGTCCGCCCGCACCTTCCGGACGGCCTGGCTGGCGGCCACCGCCCCGGACGCGGCCGGCAGCGGATGCGGCGTGCGCGTCGAGTCGCCGCCCGCGGCGCTGAGCAGGTCCCGCCACGACCCGTAGAACAGGTAATAGGTGTTCACCGCCGTCAGCAGCGTCAGCAGGACGGCGATCTGGCAGCCGGCGAGCAGCAGCACGCGGCCCGCGGTGGCGCGGATCCCGGTGCCGGCGGCGCGCGGCCACATCCACACGGTGCCGCCCAGGCAGGCCGCGGTGACCAGCGTCAGTACGGCGAGCAGGCCCGAACTCGTCAGCCCCACGACCAGCCCCCTCTGGTGCCGCGCCCGCGCCGCGGGCGCGCGACAGGTGACTCTGCCGGAATACGGCGTCGTCCCAGCGAAAGTTCAGCGGACGGCCACCGTTCGTGGACCGTTCCGGTGCGGCCGCCGGCCGGGCGCGGACCCGCCGGTCACGGGGACGGGCGGCGGTCTCGGGCCGGTTCGGGGGTCGCTCGGACGGCGGCGGAGCGGCGCCGCGATCCGGTGAGACGGCGCACAGTGCGCACGGGCCCGCTCTCAGCCGTTCCAGCGGATCGGAAGCCGCTCGAAACCGTGACGGGCGCTGGACCGCGACATTACCGGTTCGCCCGCCGGCTGCGCGAGCACCGGCCGCTCCAGCAGCGCGACCAGGAACGCCCGCAGGTGCACGCGGGCCAGCCGCGCGCCCAGGCAGGCGCGCCCGCCGAAGCCGAAGCACAGATGGGGACGGGCGCCATGCGCGAACCGCTCGGGCATGAACCGGCCGGGCTCGCGGTACACCTCCGCGTCGTGGTTCGCCGACACCAGCCACAGCGCCACCCGCTCGCCGGCCAGCAGCGGCACGCCGGCCACCTCCGTCGCGCGCCGCACCTGCCGCCGCACCTGCAGGACCGGCGTCCACCAGCGCAGCATCTCCTCCACGGCGCTGTCGATCAGCCGCTCGTCCGCGCGTCCCGCGCGCAGCGCCGCGTACCGGTCCGGATGGCGCAGCAGCGCGTACAGGCCGCCGGCGAGGGTGTTGCGCAGCGTCTCCGGCAGGTCGCGCGCCACCTGCCGGACGAAGTCGACCGCCTCGTCGGACGGGATCCGGTCGAGCATCGCGGCCATCGGGGGATCCATGTCGATCGGCGCGCGGCCGGGCTCGTCGTCCGGCATCGTGTCGGGATCGCCGCGGCCCGTCCCGGTCCACGCGGACGTGCCGCCGTAGCCGCCCTGCTTGCCGGAGAGAACGCTGTGCCGCCCGGAACCGTCGTGCTCCTCGTGCGCCAGCGGGCCGTGCAGGACGCCGTCGCCCTCCGGCAGGAACAGTTGCGGACGCGTGAGGGCGTGCTCGACGTCGGCGTACCGCAGCACGGCCCACGCTCCCGGCCGCTCCGCCGCGTCGCCGTCCTGCCACACCACCGGCGTCCGGGACCGCAGCCGGTCGAGCCGGTCGTGCGGGACGCCGCGGGCGAAGGCGTCCGCGCAGCCGAGGACCGCCGCGTCCGAGACGGGCAGCGCGCCTCCCCGTCGAGGCATGGGAACCCCTCCCTCCGAGGGGGACGTTAACGCGTCCCGGCCGCACCCCGTATGTCCGGATTCGGCCGTCCCCCGCCGCGGCGGCGCCCGGTCCGGCCGTCATGCCCGGCCCCGCGCCGTCAACCGGCCAGCCACTCCCCGGTCTCGACACTGACCAGGCCATGCCTGGCCGCCTCGATCACCGCCTCCCGCTGGGAGTGCACGCCGAGCTTGCTCAGCACGCTCTGCACGTGGCTGCGCGCCGTGCTGCGGGTGACGCCCATCGCCTTGGCCAGCGCCTGGGTGGACTCGCCGCGCGCGAGGCGGGTCAGCACCTCGCGCTCGCGCGGGGTGAGGAACCGCGCGACCCGCTGCGCCTGGTTGCGCGGCCGGACCGCGCCCCGCGCGGCCTGGTCCACGACGACCTCGCCCCCGGCGACCCGGCGCAGCACCGTGAGGATGTCGCCCGCCTGCTGGCCCTTGTGCGCGAACCCCCGCACGCCCGCCGCGACGCCCGCCTCCAGCACGTGCTGCTCCAGGAACCCGGTCAGCACCACGAAGCGGGTGTCCGGGGCGGCGGCGCGCAGCCGGGGCATCCAGTCCAGCGCGGTGCCGGACGGGAACTGCAGGTCGATCAGGCAGAGGTCGGCCTGCCGGCCGCGCAGGACCGGCAGCGCCTCCTCCGGCGAGTAGGCGACGCCGACCACCACGTGCCCGGCGTCCGACAGCACCAGCGACAGCGAGTCCGCGAAGACGGCGTGGTCGTCGCAGATGACGACCCTCATGGATGCGGCCGCCAGTCGTCGGCGTGCGCGTCGGCCAGCGCCCCCTCCGGCGCGCCGCCGGACGCGTGCGGCGGCACCGGCGCGTGCGGCAGCACCGGCTCGCGCGCGGGCGGCGCCGACGGCAGCAGCATGCGCACCCGGGCCCCGCCCATCTCGCAGGTGCGGATCTCCAGGCTGCCGCCGTAGCCCGAGATGAGGTCGTGCACGATGCCGAGCCCGAGCGAGGCCAGCCCGCGCCGCGCCCCGGCCGGGCGCCCCTGCGGCCGGACGGCACCGGACCGCGCACCTCCCGGCTGCGCGCCGTTGGACGACGGCGCGCCGTGCACGCCGGCACCGGCGGTGGGGCCGGTGCCGGTGCCGAAGCCGGGGCCGTCGTCGTCGACCTGGATGACGACCCACCCCTGGTCGACCTCCACCTGGACGTCGACACGGCCCTCGGCGACGCGGCAGGCGTTGTCCAGCACGTTGCGGACGGCCCGCCACAGCGCGACCGGGTCCATGTGCGCCCACGCCTCGCCGCCGCGGAAGCCGACCTCGTGCGGGGCGGCGAGCCGCATGCCGGTCACGACCTCGGCGGCGAGCTCGTCCACCCGGATCCGCTCCGGGCTCGGCAGGGGCTGGTCGTCGTCGTCCTCGTCGAGCCGGCGGAGCAGGTGGTCGAGCCAGCGGGTCTCGCCGAGCAGCTGCTCGATCCGCGCGCGGCTGCCGTCGCCGACGTCCTCGGCGACCACGACCGCCGACGCCAGCATGATGATCGTGCCGAGCTCGTGCCGGATGTCGTGCCGCAGCCGCCGCTTCCACAGCGCGTGCTCGCCGGCCGTCTCCGGTGCGGCCGGCGGATCCGGCCGCACGGCCTCCCGCACGGCCTCCCGCACCGGCGCGGCGGCGAGCGTCCCCACGCCCGCACCGCCCATCGGGGAGGATCGTGACCGCCCGTTGATCATGAATGGACCCCCGTCCGTATATTCCAGCACCGCCTCGACGGTCACCCCGCGTGCCTGGTCGTGTCCAGTCAATTGACCGCAACAGACCGGTGCCTGACCGGAAGTGGACATGCACGGATCCGGGTAAACTCGGGTCTTTCTCCATGCGTCTAAGTCAGGATTGTCAGTTCGGCTTGTGACATTTTCTTCATGCCTACGGCGTAGCCGCTTTGCGCATTGCGGCGGGTGCGCTCGCGGGGCCGGTGAGAGACAGTCGCAACATGCCGACGGTCACATTTACCGGACATGCGGGGGTGTCGGTCCACGCCCGGGCGTTCCACCTGCTCGCAGACCCGTGGCTCGCTCCAACGGGGGCCTTTATCGGGGCCTGGCACCAGTACCCCAGAAACGATCACCTCGACCTCGATCGGTTGCTCGCCGCGGACTGGATGGCGGTCTCGCACGAGCACCTTGATCATTTCGACCCCTGGGTCGTCGACCGGCTTCCGGTGCGGACCCGGATCCTCATTCCGCGCTATCCGGGCCCGGCGTTCAGGGAACGGATGGCGGAAGCCGCGGGTTCCCGCCAGGTAATCGAGATAGCGCCCTGGGAGCAATTCCCGCTCGACAATCGGGGCTCCTGGATAACGGTCATTCCGGAACTCTCGCCCATGTGCCATGACGCGGCCTTTCTCATCGTCGCGGACGGGCGCGGGATCCTGCACTGCAACGACGCCCGGCTCACCGCCGCGCAGGCCCGCCGCGCCAAGCACCTGGCGGGCGGCCGGCTCGACCTGATGGCGCTGCAGACCTCCGGCGCGTCCTGGCATCCGATCTGCTACGAGTACCCGCCCGAGGAGATGGCCAGGGTCTCGATGGACAAGCGGACGTCCAAGCTGCGCGCGGCGCAGCGGCTCGTCCGGCAGACGGCCCCGGAGCTCGCCGTCCCGTTCGCCGGGCCGCCCTGCTTCCTGGACGGCGAGGTCGACCACCTCAACTGGGTGCTCGGCCAGCGGGACGGGGCGTTCTGCGACCCCGAGGCCTCCACGCGGTGGCTGCGCGAGCACCTGCCCGGCCAGCGCTGGGACTGCTTCAAGCCCGGCGACCGGGTGGACCTGGACACCGGCGAGGTCGACCGCGACCCCGTCTCGGCGGAGTTCTCCTTCGCCGACGACGACCGCCCCGCCTACCTCAAGCAGTACGCCGAGGACCGCAAGGAGCTGATCGAGGGCGTCCTCGCCGAGTACCCGGAGCCGGGCCCGGACCTGTACGACCGGTTCGCCGCCCACTTCGAGCACCTCGGCCGCCTCAGCGACTACTTCCTGCGGCAGATCGCGATGCTGGTCCGGTTCGAGATCACCGGCCCGAACGGCGGCGTCTGGGACGTGGACTTCACCCCGGACGGGCTGACCGTCGGGAAGGCGGCCCCGGACGTCCGGCCGCACTACCGGATCACCACGGCCGGCCGCTGGCTGGACTCCGTGCTGACCGGCCGGATGGCCTGGGAGGACCTGCTCATCTCCTTCCGGCTCAGCCTGTACCGCGACCCGGACGTCTACAACGACTACCTGGTGGGGCTGCTCAAGCACGCGAACGTACCCGCCCTGAACGCCGTCGAGGCGTACGAGACGGGCCGGGACGAGAGCGAGCGGATCACCGTGGAGTGGGCCGGCGGGTGCTACGACATCCCGCGCTACTGCCCGCACGCCGGCGAGGACCTGTCGGTCGGCGCGGTCATCCGCGAGGGCCAGGTGCACTGCCTGGCGCACAACTTCGCGTTCGACCTCGCGACCGGCGCGTGCGTCAACGCCCGCGCCGCGAACCTGACCAGCCGCCGCGTCTCCTGACCCTCGGAACACGGGGGCTCGCGGCTCGGGCCGGGCATGCCGACAGGGGCGTGTCCGGCCCGGCTGTTGTGCGGGGTTGTGTTAGGTTTCTCGTGGTTAATGGGGGGTTGAAGGGGTGCGCGTGAACCGCGGGGCTTTGGCGGCTTTCAAAGACGGACTAGGCCGCAGGCTCAGGCTGGTCAGGAAACCGAACCGGGTGCAGCTGGGCCTGATGGCCGTGGCGTTCGTGCTGCTCGTCGGCGGTATGGAGGTCGTGGCGCTGAAGGCCGGGTCGTTCAACCTGCCGCTCCCGTCGGACGGGCATCCGGCGGTCGCCGACCACCCCAAGAAGTGACCTGGCCCCTCGCCGATGCGGGGGAGCCTCACCTGCCGGTGTTGCGGGCCTTCATGATGCTCTGCAGGTCGGGATGGCCGCCGCCGGACGCGTCCGCCAGCGACGGGCACGCCCACTCGGACTGGTGCCCCCACGAGTAGGAGATCTCCAGCCGGGGACGCGGCGCGAGTTTGTCCCAGCGGGCGAGGATCCTGCGGAACTGTGCCTGGGTCGGCAGCCAGTACTGCTTGTCGCCCTTGGAGCAGCCCTGCCCGAACGTCTGCAGGACGGGCGCGACCTTCGCGCGCGGGATGCCGGCGTCGTCGGCCATCCGGACCATCCGGTCGATCGCCCCGATGTCGCACGAGTCCTGCACGTCCGCCGAGCCCTTGCAGGGATAGGGGTCGAGGCCGTAGAGGTCGACGCCGACCCGCTTCGGCGCGAGCTGCTTCATCGGCCAGTCGGTCAGCGAGACGAAGGAGACCTGCCCGGGCGCGTTCTGCCGGATGTAGTCGGCGCGCCGCCGGATCTCCCCGGCGATCTTCGGGCAGCGCCCGGTGTCCGGCTCGTCCGACAGGTACCACCCGTACACCTTCGGGTTGTGCCCGTACCGCTGCACCGCCCGGGTGAACCCGTCGTAGTCCAGGTCGAAGGAGCCGCAGGTGAAGTTGCCGACCCACAGCAGCGCCTGCATCCCGTCCGGGACGCCCGCGACGAGCGCGTCCTGCGGTTTGACGTCCACGAGGTCGTAGCCGAGCTGCTTCAGCTTCGGGTAGTCCGACGGCTGGGTGTTCAGCGCGATGCGGCGGGTCTGGCCGGGCGGGGCGGCGGGCGAGCCGGGCGTCGCCGGCGGGCCGCCGTAGCGCTCGTACCCGCCGGACGACGACCGGTGCTGCAGGTAGAGGAGGAACCCGGCCACCAGCACCACCGCGGCCGCGACGGCCGAGACCTTGAACCGGACGTCCCGGATGTCCATGTCTCCCTCTCCCCGATCGGGGTCTCTACGCCGCGGAGCCGGGCTCCTCGGCGGGCGTGCGGGCGGCCGCGTCGGCTGTCGGCGCGGGGGCCGGCGCCGGGCCGGACGCCTCCTCGACGGTTCCGTCCGCCGCCACCTGGAGCGGGGGGATCGTGAACCCGAGGATGTGCCTGACGGTGTCCCACAGCGCCCGCAGCGTCTGCCGCATCGACGGGTCGCGCAGGTAGACCGCGTCCACCGCGACCCGCGCCGGGACGATCCGCTCGATGTAGTTGACGAGGTCGACCTCCTCGCCGGGGCCGAGCACGTCGAAGTCGCGGAACCGGACCTCCGACACCCCGGTCAGCCCCGGCCGGTGGTCGAAGATCCACCGCGCGTGCGCGTCGTAGTGCACCGCGAGGTCGTAGGTCTCCGGGCGCGGCCCGACCAGCGTCATCTGCCCGCGCAGCACGTTCACCAGCTGCGGCAGCTCGTCCAGCGACCACTGCCGCAGCAGCTTGCCGATCCGGGTGAGGCGCGGGTCGCAGTTGGCGGTGACGGTGAGCCCGCCGACGCCCTGCCGCATCGTCCGGAACTTGTACATGGTGAACGGCCGGCCGCCCTGCCCGACGCGGGTCTGCCGGAACACCCCGGGACCCGGGCTGGACAGCCGGACCAGCAGGTAGACGAGCACCAGCGGGACGCTGAGCAGCACCAGCCCGGTGAGCGCGCCGGCGATGTCCAGGGCGCGGCGCGCCGCCGAGGGCGCGACGCCGTCGGACGGGTCGACGGGCCGCGTGGCGAGTTCGGTGTGGTCCTCGGACATGGTCACCCCTTGCTGTGCGGAGCAGGGTCGTCGGCTGCGGCGGGCGCGGCGGCCGCGGCGCCGGGTTCGCGGGCGACGGCCTTGCGGACGTGCTGGAACCAGGCCATCAGCGCGGCGGTGGTGGCGACGAAGGAGATGGACGTGGCGATCGCCGCGCCGACGGCGCCGTGCCGGGGGATCAGGACCGCGCCGATCACGACGACGACCACCAGCCCGATGCCCTGCCCGGTGGACGCGGCGCCTGGCCGTCCGACCCCGTACAGGTACGCCATGATCAGTCCGGTGACGCCGAACGTGACGACGCCGGCGAGCCGGATGTAGGTGGGCAGGACCGCGTCGTCGAACACGTCCCCGAAGATCCACGGCAGGGCGGTCCCGGCGATGAGCGCCAGCGGGATCGCGGCGACCACCGAGACGCCGAACGCGGGCAGGATGAGGCGCGCGGTGCGCCGGGTCGCCTTGCCCCGGTCCTCCTTGGCGAAGTCGGGGTACAGCACGTAGTTCACGGCGAGGCCGGGCAGCTGCACCAGCTCGGCGAACTTGCTCGCGACCGTGTACACGCCGAGCACCTTCGGGCCGGCGAGCGCGCCGAGCAGCGCCATGTCGAACCGCAGTTGCAGCAGGTCGATGAGCTGCCCGACGTAGCCGCGGACCCCGTATCCGGCGATCGTCCGGCCGAGGCGCCGGTCGGGGCGTCCCCAGCCGCGGAAGAACCCGCGGGTGGCGAGGCGCCGCGCGATCCACGCCGCCGCCGCGACGTCGGCGAGCACGAGCCCGGTGATCAGCGCGCCCGGCCCGTACCAGCCGGTCAGCAGCACCAGGTAGATCGGGACGAACACGAACTCCTCGACGGCGATGGCGAGGCTCGCGCCGGGCTGGTCGTCGGTGCCCTGCAGCAGCCCCTTGCCGACCGACACGAACCCCTGGGTGAACGACGGCGCCGCCGCGGCGATCGTGATCCAGATCCCGAACGACTTGAAGAACACCAGGTAGGCGAGCGGGCTGAGAGCGAGCCAGCCGAGCCCGCCGAGCACCGCGCCGATGACCGTCAGCCACGCCAGCGTGGGCCGCACCCGGCTCTGGTCGTAGGAGTCGCGGGCGAGGAAGTAGGGCGCGGCGCCGGGCAGCCCGGCGCTGGACAGCTGGCACAGCAGCCCCGGCAGGATCCGCACGAGCGTGAACGCGCCGACGAGCTTCGGCCCGCCGATCCGCGCGACCAGGATCGTCGCGATGCCGAGCGACCCGAGCGCGCCGATCCGCCCGGCCATGTTCCCCGCGACGAGCGCGAGGAGCCGCCGCCGCAGCCGTCCGGCCTCGGCGTCGGCGGCGGGGGCCGCCGGTGGCCGCTGAGTGTCCGTCATCGGGCTCCCTCCGCCGGGTCTGGATCATCGGCAGTGCGCGACCGGGTCCGCGTTCCAGGGGGTCGCCCCTCCGGGGCTGCGCGTCTTCCGAAGAGGTCGAGGGCGGCGACCAGGCCGAAGAAGGCCCAGCCGTGCCGGTAGTGCAGGGTCTGGTAGAAGAGCGCGGAGACCAGGAACACCGCGAGGAGCGCGCCGAACATCTCCGGATGCGGGACGAGCGCCGCGTACCGGGGGGTCAGCGCGCCCCGCCGCGCGATCCGCACGCACCGCTGGATCAGCACGAACAGCAGCGTGATCAGCGCGACCCCGCCGAGGAACCCGCGTTCCAGCACCGCGGCGATGTAGTCGTTGTGCGCCTCGCGGACGTAGCCGTACTGCCGCGCGAGCATCTGCGGGCGGGTCTGGTTGGGGCCGATGCCCCACGGCCGCGTCTGCTCCTCCAGCATCTGGACGGTCGCGGCGTTGACCGAGCTGCGCGACTCGGTGCTCTCCCCGGTGGTGCGGCCGATGGAGTCGCGCAGCACCGGGGACATCTGGCTCGCCTGGTCCAGGTACGGCTGGACGTTCACGGCGGTGACCACGGCGACGCCGGTGCCGGCGATGAGGAACGCCAGCGCGCCGACCGCGAGCGCGTGGTGCGCCTTGCCCTCGCGGAACAGCCGGAACAGGTAGCCGAGCAGCAGCGCGACGCACAGCGCGAGGAGCCCGCCGTTGGAGCCGGTCAGCCCTTCGGCGACCAGGATGACGGCGCAGACCGTCCAGCGGTGCCAGGTCTTCCGCGGGTACCGGGTCGCGCGGACGATGAAGAAGACGCAGATGAACCAGTTGGAGGCGTAGTTGGCGTCGCCGAAGGTGAACATCGCGCGCTCGCCGTCGAGCTGCTTGCCGGACATCGCCTCGATGCCGAGGAGCATTCCCAGGATCTCGACGACCGCGTAGAAGGTGCCGATCACCACGAACGCGCGCAGCGCGAGCCGCAGCATCCTCGGGTCGCGGCCGAGGTTGGCGATGCTCACCGCCCACATCAGCACGAACAGGTCCTTGACCAGGGTGAGCGTGCCGGCCTGGTTGACGACCGCGGCGATCCCGCCCGCGATGATCGTCATCAGGGTGGGGATCAGGAACGGCCAGCGCACCGGCAGCCTCCCCGTGCCGGCCCACAGCAGCGTCACGGTGGAGAGCCCGATGAGCGCGAGGTCGGGCAGCCCGGTGTTGCCGGGGCCCGGCGGCAGCCCGGCCGGCATCAGCATCGGCAGCGACGCGATGCCGAGCACCAGGGCGACCGACGTCAGCGGCCACCGCCGCCGGAGCGCCGGCGGCTCGGGTCCGGCCGTCCCGCCGGGCTCCGGCGGGGCGGCCGGCGGCGCCTCGGCCGGTGCCTCCCGCGGGGGGACGGCCCTCCGCGCCCTCCGGCCCGACCGCGTCGGAATCAGTGCGGTCATGGGCGCTTGGAGCTTCCTCGGTAGGTCTCGTCCAGGACGGTCCCGAGGTGCGCGGGGGAGAACCAGTCGCCGATCCGGCCGCGGGCCCGCTCGGCCATCCGCGCGGCGGCGGCCGGGTCGTCCAGCAGCGCGCCGATCGCGCCGGCGAGCTGCTCGGGGTTCTCGGGCGGGACGAGCATCCCGGTCTCCCCGGCGAGCACCAGGTCCTGGTTGGACGGGACGGCCGTGGCGACCAGCGGGATCCCCGCGCCGATCGCCTCGACCAGCACGCACGGCAGGCCCTCCCAGCGGGACGGCATCGCCATCAGGTCGAACGCGGGCAGCACGTCGGCGACGTCGTCGCGGTGGCCGAGCCAGCGCATCCGCTCGCCGATCCCGAGCCGGGCGGTCAGCTCGTCCAGCTCGTCGGCCATCGGGCCGCCGCCGACCCACAGCCCGAACACGTCGTCGGGCAGCCGCGCCAGCGCCTTGGCGAAGATCTCCGGGCCCTTCTGGAACGTCAGCCGGCCGATCGCGCCGACCACCTTCACCCCGAGCGGCAGGTCGAGGCGGCGGCGGGCCTGCGCCCGTGACCCGGCCGCAGTCGCGTAGGCGTCCACGTCCACGGCCGGCCACGACAGCCGGACCCGCTCCGGCGTGGCGAGGCCGAGGCGCAGCGCGGTCGTCACCGTCTCCGACCCGATCGCGAGGAACGCGTCGGTGCGCTTCGCGGCGATCCGCTCCAGCCGGATGTAGACGCTGCGCCGCGCCCACGACTGGAACTCGTTGAACGGGAACCCGTGCCAGGTGTGCACGATCCGCGGGACGCCCGCGCGGGCCGCCGCGACCCGCCCGATCACGCCGCCCTTCGCGCTGTGGGTGTGGACGACGTCGTAGCGCCCCTCGGCGAGCACCCGCGTCAGCGTCTTCAGCGCGGCGAGGTCGTCGCGCGGCGAGATCTGCGGGACCAGCGGCCCGACCTGCACGATCTCCATCCCGGCGGCGTGCGCCTTCGGGGTCAGGTCGCCCGCCGCGGCGTTCTCGACCGCCTCGTCGCCATAGAGAACGGTGTCGCGCGAAGCCTGCGCCTCGCTGTCCATGCCGACGCCGCCGGTGACGATCGCGCGCTCGTACTCACCGTCCGGCAGCGCGAGCGCGCCGTTCAGCGCGACCTGGCCGGCGCCGCCGTTGAACCGGGTGATCACCGTGGCGACTCGGAGCTTCCTGCTCGTACTCAACGCGCACCTCACAGGCCGGGAGGGTCGGGGCTGCACCCCGCGTCACACAGACAAGAAGGGCCGGGCGGCGGCGGGTCCCCGGCCGGGAGCGGGCGCCGCACCGGGTGGTACTCCGGCAGCAGCCGGCGCAGCAGCATCCGGACCCGGCCGTCGTCGCCGGACCCGGCCGCCGCCGCCAGCTCGTCGAGCAGCTGCGGCAGCCCGGGCCGGGGGGCCCCCGGGCCGGCGGCGGCGCCGTCCGGGTCGCCCAGATCTTCGGGTGCGCGGTGCGGATCCGCCGCTCGGAGTCGGCGAACGCCTTCTCCGCGAGCTTCTCGCCGGGCCCGAGCCCGCTGAACCGGATCGTCACCTCCGGCAGCCGCAGCTGCTCGGCGTACCGGTGCACCAGCTCGACGACGGGGACGGGACGGCCCATGTCGAGCACGAACGTCTCCGCCTCCTCCGCCAGCGCCGCCGCCTCGATCAGCAGGCCCGCCGCCTCCGCCACCGTCATGAAGTGCCGCGCCACCTCCGGATGGGTGATCGTGACGACCTCGCCGGAGGAGATGCGGTGCGCGAGCAGGCTGAGCAGCGCGCCGGCCTCGCCGATGACGTTGCCGACGCGGACCGCCGCGAAGCACGTCGGGCCGCCCGTCGCGGTCTGCAGCAGCAGCTCGCCGAGCCGCATCGTCGCCCCGAGCACCGAGGTCGGGTCGGCGGCCTTGTCGGAGGAGACGAACACCAGCCGCTGCACGTCGTGCCGGACCGCGCTGTCGACCACGTGCCGGGTGCCGACGACGTTGTCGGCGACGCCCCGGCACGGGTCCTGCTCCACCTTCGCCAGCTCGTTCTGCCCGGCGGTGTGGAACAGCAGCTCGGGCCGGGCGTCCCGGACGACACGGTCGACGCGGGCGCCGTCCCGCACGTCCGCCTCGGCGACCGCGACCCGGACCCCGCCGGCCTCCGCGGCGAGCTCCCCGGCCAGCCGCGCGAGCCCGACCGCGTCCTTGTCGACCAGGCACAGCGCCGCCGGCTCCAGCCGGCCGACCTGCCGGCACAGCGCCGACCCGACCGTCCCGCAGGCGCCGGTGACCAGCACCCGCCGGCCCCGGACGAGCCGCCGCCCGCGCAGCCCGGCCAGCGCGACCTCGTCCCGTCCCATCAGCAGCGCGAGCGGGCTGACCGGGACGGGCGGGGGCGGGGGCGGGGCGGCCGCGGCGCGGCGGGCGACGCGGGTGAGGCGCGGCGGGAACCATCGCACGGTCAGCTCCGGGCCCGCAGTGCCTCGGTGAGCGCGGCGACGACGCGGTCCTGCCCGTCGGACGTCAGCCCGGGATACAGCGGGAGGGACAGCAGCTCCTCACCGACCCGGTCGGTCACCGGCACCCGCGCGCACTCGTCGGCGCCCAGGATGTCCCGGTAGGAGGTCATCTGGTTCGCGGGGATGAAGTGCACGGACGTCGACACGCCCGCCGCCTCCAGCTCCGAGCTGATCGCGTCCCGGTCCGGGACCCGGACCTGGTAGAGATGCCAGGCGTGCCGGATCCCGTCCAGGTTCCGCTGCGGCAGCGTCAGGCCGGGCAGGCCGCGGAACGCCTCGTCGTAGGCGGCGACGATCTCCGCGCGGCGCCGCTGCCACTCCGGCAGCGCGGCGAGCTGCGCCCGCCCGATCGACGCCTGCACGTCCGTCATGTTCGCCTTGAGGCCGATCTGCTTAACGTCGTACCGCCAGCTTCCGCCGGGCAGGTACCGCTTCCACGAGTCCTTGCTCATCCCGTGCAGCCGCATCGCGCGGACCTTCTCCTGCAGCCCCTCGTCGCTCGTCGCGATGGCGCCGCCCTCGCCGATCGGCATGTTCTTGGTGGCGTAGAAGGAGAAGCACGCCGCGAACGACTCCGACCCGACGGGCTTCCCGCCGCGCGCCGCGCCCGGCCCGTGCGCCGCGTCCTCGACGATCCGCGTCCGGTCGAGCCCGGCCGCCTCCGCCAGCGCCGCCACGTCCACCGGGTAACCGCCCTGGTTCTGGACGATCATCGCCGCCGGCTTCGTGCGCGCAGCCGCCGCTGCCACGGTCTCGGGGCTCGGCACCAGCGTGTCCTCGTCGATGTCGACCAGCACCGGCCGGTGCCCCGCGTGCAGGATCGCGTTGATCGCGCCGCAGAACGTCAGGCTCGGCGTCAGCACCGCCGACCCCGGCGGCAGCTCCAGCCCGCGCAGGCACAGCTCCAGCGCGGTCGTGCACGAGGCGACCGCGACGACGTGCGCGGCGCCCAGGTAGTCGGCGAACTCCTGCTCGAACGCGGCGGTCTGCGGCCCGGTGGTGATCCACCCCGAGTCGAGGACCTTCACCACGGCGTCCGACACCTCGCCGGACAGCGACGGAATCGTGAACGGAACGGTGGACTGGCCCACAGATTCCGACGAAGTCGGACCGGGGGGTGTGGGGGGTCGTCCCCCCTCGGACGGTACTGCACTCATCTGCTACCCCTTGATCTTGCGGGACGTGGCGATGACGCCGAGGAGCGGCCAGCCGGACGCGGCGACCAGGTCGCGGACCGTCTCCAGGCCCGACACCCGCGTCACCGGCCCGACCACCACGACCACCCCGACCTCGTCGTCCGATCCCGGATCGATGTCCTCGAACGCGTGCACGTGGCACACCGCGCGCACGGGCACCGGAACCGGCTGGGTGATCTCCGATGGGGAGACCGCCTCGCCGGACCTCTTCGTCATCACGGCGGTGCCGCCCCCGGCGCGGACCACCGACGTGCTCCTGCCGGTGCCGGGACCGGAGCTGTTCAGCGACGGGCCGTCGGCCGGCCCGCCGGCGGACCCGTCCTCGGGCCCGTCCTTCTTCGGCTTGCCGTCCTTCGGCGCGCCGTCCTTGTCCTTGGCGTCCTTGGGCTTGGCGGACGCGCCGGCGACGGTGCCTCCGCCGTCGCCCGGCCGCTGCCGGACGGGCCGGGACCCGACGACCTTCGTCCGGTCCCCGTACACCGCCGACGCCACCGACGACACCAGGTCGGCCGGCAGCGGGCCGGGCGCGCCGACCAGCGTGACGTTCCCGACCTCCTCCTTGCGGGCGGCGAGCCGGACCCGCCGGCCGAGGTCGGCGAGCTCCGCCGGTCCCCGGTCCGCCCACCCGAGCAGCGGGACGCCGAGCCGCCGCGCGACCCGCCGCTGCCCCGGGATCGTGGGACGCGCCATCTCCGCCACGACCGCGATCAGGATCCCGGCGATCAGCCCGACCAGGCCCGCGACCGCCGCCATCATGACCGCCGGGTTGCTCTTGGGCGCCAGCACCGCCGGCTGCACCACCGAGGCGTTCCCGGCGGCCAGCAGCTGCGCCTGCAGGTCCGAGCGGTTCGACCGCAGGTCGGTCAGCTCCGCCTGCACCCGCTCCCGCTCGTTCGCGGCGCCGATGTCGGGGTTCGGCTGCGCGCCGGCCCGCCGCGACAGCGGCCCGAGCCTCTTCTCCAGGTCGCGCACCCGCTTGTCGATGCCGGACATCTGCTGCGTGATCGCGCCCTGGTTGGAATCGTTGATCTCCTTCACCACGGCCGTGCCGATCGCGTCGGTCAGCCTCCGCGCGGCCTGCGGGTCCTTGTCCTTCACCGACAGCTCCACCACCGTGGAAGTGCCGAGCCCGGCGACCGAGATGTTCTTGGCGAGCCCGCTGGTCGACCGGTGCAGGTGCAGCTGCCCCGTCACGCCGTTGAGCAGGTTCTCGCTGGTCGCGAACGCCTTCACCTGGCTGACCACGGTGCTGACGCCGGCGTCGCCCGCCGCCGCGTCCGCCGCCTTCGCGGTCGCCTGCAGCCGCGTCTTGGCGACGGCGGGCGGGTCCTGCCGGCTCATCACGCCGCCCACCAGAACCAGCGGGACGACCGTCATGACCAGCAGGAGCGCCCAGTAGCTGCGGGCCACACGCGCCGCGACCTCATCGATCTCCACGGGTCTCCCCTCCGGCCTGCTGCATCGGTACGGCCGAGCGTAGGAAGGCCCGTGGCCTCCCGAATCGCCCAAACGACGACCCCCCACTACGCCGTTTGCACCAGTCGGCCCGGTGGTCAGTCGCCGGAGCCCGGGCGCATGCCGGCGCGCATGGCGAGCGTGATCGCCTCCAGCGCCGAGTGCAGGTCGAGCTTCGCCAGCAGGTTCTGGGTGTGCGTGCGGACGGTGTTCGCCGACAGCCCGAGCCGGTCGGCGATCTCCGCGCGGCCGAGGCCGTCGACCATGCACTGCAGCACCTCGCGTTCGCGGGGCGTCAGGTCCGCCAGCAGCCGGGTGCCGCCCGCGTCGCGCGCGTCGCCCGCGGCGAGCCGGCGCAGCACCTCGCCCAGCACCTCCGGGGGGAGCCAGCCGCCCTGCCGCGCCGCCGACCGGATCACCCGCGCGACCAGGTCGGCGCCCTCGGTCTTCGACAGCCAGCCGACCGCGCCGCGCCGCACCGCCTGCACCAGCGTGTCCAGGTCGCTCATCGCGGTCAGCACCACCACCCGCACGTCCGGGTGGTCCTCGCGGACGCGGTCCAGGACGTCCAGGCCGCTCTCGGCGCCCAGCGTCATGTCCAGCACGACCACCTGCGGTCGCTCGGTGCCGGCGAGGGCCAGCGCGCGCCGCACGTCCGCGGCGATCGGCAGGATCACCAGGTCGGGCTCGCGGCCCAGCCGGGCGGCGAGCGCCTCGGCGAACAGCGCGTGGTCGTCCACGATCAGGACCCGGATCGGTTGCATCCACCGACCATGACCGGTGCGGACGCGATCCGGATCCCGCAAACGCTGTAGTCGTTTCGGACATGCCGCGGCGGCCGGGGCACCGGGCACGGAACCCGTCCCGCGCGCCCGTCCGGGGATCTCCGCAGGTGGCGGGCGCGCGGGGGAGAACCGTGCGCGGACGCCCCGGACCGGCCGCCGGTTCACCGCCGTCCGGACCCGGACAACCTGGAGCGCGGTCCGTTGACCATCCGCGACCGCCTGCCGATCCTGTGCGTGACCGAGCAGGGACGCACCGGCGCAGGGGATGCCATATGAAAGTCCTGATCACAGGGGGAGCCGGGTTCATCGGCAGCACGATCGCGTCCGCGTTCGCCGAACGCGGGATCACGCCGGTGGTGCTCGACAGCCTCATCACCGGCCGGCAGGAGTTCACCGACGGAAAGATCTTCTACCAGGGCGACATCGGGGACGGGGACCTCGTCGACGCGATCTTCCGGGAGCACCCGGAGATCACCGTCGCGGTGCACTGCGCCGCGCTGATCGTGGTGCCCGACTCGATGAAGGACCCGCTGCGCTACTACCGGGTCAACCTCGGGCGGACCCGCGACTTCGCCGAGCACCTGGTCCGCAACGGCCGGGACAAGATGATCTTCGCCTCGACCGCGGGGATGTACCGGCCGGAGGCGGACCTGTCGGTGTCGGAGACCTCGGCGCTGGAGCCGCAGAACCCCTACACCCGCTCGAAGATGATGGCCGAGCTGATGCTCGAGGACGTCTGCCGCGCCACCTCGCTGCGGGTCGTCTCGCTGCGCTACCTCAACCCGATCGGCGCCGACCCGCGGCTGCGCACCGGCCTGCAGAGCAGCAAGCCGACGCACGCGCTCGGCAAGATGATCGAGTCGTACGAGCTGGGCGTCCCGTTCAAGATCACCGGGGTGGACTGGGACACCCGCGACGGCACCGCGGTCCGCGACTACATCCACGTCTGGGACATCGCCCGCGCGTTCTGCGAGGCGGCGGACCGGTTCGACTCGATCGTCCCGCCGCTGCGCCCGGCCGGGGAGTCCGGCTACGAGGTGATCAACCTCGGCACCGGCGACGGCACCACCGTCCGCGAGCTGGTCGACGCGTTCCGCGAGGTCGTCGGCGACGCGTTCGTCGCGGAGGAGGCCCCGGCCCGCCCCGGCGACGTCGTCGGCGCGTTCGTGAACCCGGCCAAGGCGTGGGAGCTGCTGCGCTGGAAGCCGGAGTACACCATCGGGGACGCCATCCGCCACTCGCTGCAGTGGGCCGAGCGCCGCCGGGAACTCGACGTCGCCTAGGTCCGCGCCGGCCCGCCCGCCCGGGGCTCGCCCGGTTCCCTCCATCCTTCCGCCGGAGGGACCGGACGAGCCGGGCGGGCGCCGCGCCCGAACCGCCGGACGGCCGGCAGCACGACGAGCATCTGGACCGCCGCGATGGCGCCCGCGACGGCCATCGCGAGCCCCATGCCCATCACCTGGTGGCGGAAGTCGCCGTCGCCGTGGCGCAGCATCTCCGAGTGCGACGCCTGGTACGCCCACAGTCCCGCCACGGCGAGGACGGCCAGCGCCCACACCACGGCCGGACGCGGCACCCGCACGTTCACCCACCGTCCGGCGGAGAGCCCGACGGCCCACCTGACCAGGACCAGGATCGCTCCCGGCACCACCACGAACGCGAGCGGGTTGTACTCCCACGCGGTGGCGACGTCCCCGCGCATCAGCGCCTGCACCGCCCGGGTCCCGCCGCACAGCGGGCACACCATGCCCACCAGCCGGAGCGGGCTGTGCAACGCGATCGGCGGCAGCCCGAACACCGCCATCGCGGCCCCCGCCGCCAGCCCGAGCACCGCCAGCACGCGGAGCCCGCGATGCCGGTCGTCCCGGTCCCAGCTGAACCGCACGGGCACCAGCCGCCCTATGGCCGTCGTCATCCCCCCGTTCTACCCCGCCACGGCCCTCAAGAGGAAACGGTCAGGTCGGGATGAAGAGGGCCTCGTGGGGTGGGGGCGCCGATCCGCCGTCAGTGACCGGCACCTCGATTCTGGTGAAGTGCATCAGTTCGCTCCGATGAACTGGTGGTCGGTGCGGATGCGGCCCTCGCCGTCCAGGGTGATGACGTCCAGGCCGCCGCCGACGGCCTCGCCCGTGCTGACCGAGACCATCGACCAGCGGAAGGCGAGCACATTGGGCATGAGGACGGTGGCCTTTTCGGCGGCCTTGAAGGTGTGCTCCCCGGGAGCGACGAACATGTCGTAGGCGCGCGAGACCCTGGCGTTCAGTGCGTCGTGGCCGCGGACTTCCAGCGGCGGAATGGGAAAGGCCAGGTTGCGTGCGGCTTCGCGGATCTCCTGAGGCGGGTCCACCAGGACCTGGATGCCGTCGGTGGCCCACAGTTCCTGGACGAGAGTCTGGCGCGTCTCGGGGTCGGGCTCGTTCCACTGCGCGATGTAACGGTCGGCCCATTGATCGTGTTCGAGTCGTTCGTTCATGTGCAGCGGTGTGCGGCGTGAGCTGCGGCGATGCGATTCCCTGGAGGGAATGGCGGCGCGATGAATTTCTGCGCGGAGCATGGTCTCAACCAGGGTCGGCCGATCGATGGAGGCACAGCGTGGGCAAACTTCAGTACCAGTGCATGATGTCGCTGGACGGGTTCATCGCGGGCCCGGGTGGTGACATGTCGTGGATGGCGGACTACCTCGGCCCCGATCCGGCCGTGGACGAGGTCATGAGGCGGACGGGCGCGCTGCTGGTGGGGAGGCGCACCTTCGGCGGCGACGATCCGCACAAGGGCACCGAGCAGGAAGGCGAGCCGTACGGCGGCGGATGGGACGGGCCGCAGTTCGTGCTCACCCACAGCCCGCCGGACGCGGCCGTCCCCGGCGTCACCTTCGTCGGCGACCTGGAGAGCGGTGTCGCGGCGGCGAGGGCGGCCGCCGGTGACCGCGACGTCGGCGTCCTCGGCGCGCAGGTCGCCGCGCAGTGCATCGCCGCCGGCCTGCTCGACGAGGTCTTCGTGTCCGTCGCCCCCGTCATGCTCGGCGACGGCGTCCGGCTCTTCGACGACCCGGACGCCGCGGCGGTGAAGCTCGAACGCCTCGGCGTCGTCGAGTCCCCGGCGGCGACGCACTTGATCTTCCGCGTCGTCCACTGAGGGACCGTCCGGGCGGTTCAGTTCCGCTGGTGCGCGGTGAACCGGTCGACCAGGCGGGCGACGGGGTCGGGGCCGAACATCAGGTCGAGGGAGGCGGCCGACTCGGTGGCCGAGGCTTCGCTGCGCGGGAAGAGCGCCTTCTCATAGGCCGCGAGGGCGGCCTCGATGTCGCCGGGATGGGCGGCGATGGCCTCGCCGAGTTCGGCGCCGTCGAGCATGGCGAGGTTGGCGCCCTCGCCGGCGAACGGCGACATCAGGTGCGCGGCGTCCCCGAGGAGCGTCACGCCGGGCACCCGGTCCCAGCCGTGGCCGACGGGCAGCGCGTGGACGCGGCGCGGCACCGGCGCGCCGTCGGCCTCGCCGATCAGCGAACGGAACGCGTCGTCCCATCCGGTGAAGCGGGCCAGGACGGCGGCCTTGGCGGCCGCGGTGTCGGTGAAGTCGATGCCGTCCAGCCAGTCCTCGCCGGTCCGGAAGGCGGTGTAGACGTGCAGGCTGCCGTCGGTCTCGCGGTGGGCGAGGATGCCGCGCTGGCCGTCCAGGGCCATGAAGAAGCCGCGGCCGATCAGGTCGGCGCCGCCGGGATGGCGGGCGTCGGCGTCCAGCAGGTCGAGTTCGACGAAGGAGATGCCGGTGTAGGCGGGCCGTTCGGGGGACAGCAGCGGACGGATCCTGGACCAGGCGCCGTCCGCGCCGACCAGCAGGTCGGTGGTGATCGTGGCGCCGTCGGCGAAGGTCACCTCGTGGCGGCCGTCGTCCAGCGGCCGGGCGCCGGTCGCCTTGGCGCCCCACCGGACGGTGTCCTCGGGGAGCGGGTCCAGCAGGAGGTCGCGCAGTTGCCCGCGGTCGACCTCCGGGCGGCCCCCGGTCTCGTCGTCCTCCTCCTGCATGGCGACGGTGCCGTCCCTGTTGGCGATGCGCATCGCCTGACCGCCCGGATGGATGATCGCCCGGAACGGCTCGTAGAGGTCGGCGGCGCGCAGCGCGGCCTGCCCGGAGTCCTCGTGGATGTCGAGCATGCCGCCCTGGGTGCGGGCGTCCCGGCCTGCCTCCAGGTCGAACACGGCCGCCTCGATGCCGTGCACCTGAAGGACGCGCGCCAGCGTGAGGCCGCCGAGGCCGGCCCCGATGATCGCGATGGAGTGGTGAGCGGTGGTCATGGCGAACGCCTCCAGGTGGTAGAACGACTATGAAACCATAACGACTATGAGTTCATAGTAATTCCAGAGGCGTCGTAGGATGAGCCCATGGCACGGACGGACCAGGGACGGCGCGAACGCAGGAAGGCCGCGACCCGGCAGGCGCTGGCCGACGCCGCGCTGCGGCTGTTCCAGGAGCACGGCTACGACGGCGTGACCGTCACCCAGATCGCCGACGAGGCGGACGTGTCGATCGCCACGCTGTTCAAGCACGTGCCGGACGGGAAGCAGGCGCTGATCTTCGACGACGGCGCCGAGCGCCGCGAGGCGATCCTGGCCGCCGTGCGGGAGCGGCCCGCCGGCCGGACCGCGCTGCAGGCCCTGCACGGCTACCTCGCCGAGCGCGGCCCGTTCGCCCGCGACCTGCCTCCCGACCTGCAGCGACGCCGGGACCTGGTCATGGGCACCCTGGAGCTGCGCCGCTACCAGCGCCTCCTCTGGCTGCGCGCGGAGGGCCCGCTGGCCGAACTGCTGGCGGAGGAGGCCGGCCGCGCCGAACCCGCCCCGGCGGACCGGGCCCTGGCCCGCTACGTCCTGGAAGTCCCCGAGCTGGCGGGCGAAGCGCCCGACCCGTGCGCCGCTCTCCAGGAGATCTTCGAGCACCTGGAGAGCGGCTGGAGCACCCCCGTCCGCGGCGCCTGACCTGCGCCGCCTTCCGTCAGCGTTTCCGCGTCTCCCCGGCGAAGGCGGCTTCGGTGAGGGTGGTCGCGGTTTCCACGGCGGTGGCGACGGCGTCGTCGGGGGACAGGCCGCACAGGTCGGTGAGGACGAAGAACGCCTCGGCGCCGCAGGCCAGGGCGAGCGACTGCTTGAGGCGGGCCAGGGCGGCGGGCGGCAGGCCGTCGAACGGGGCCAGGACGTGGTCGATCAGGGCGAAGCGCAAGCCGGGGCGGGCGCGGGCGCGGGGCGGCGCCGCGATCGTGTGGGAGATCATCGCGCGGACGGCGCCCTGGTGGGTGTGGACGTGCCGGAGCAGGTACTCGGTGGCGAACGCGACGCGTCGGGCCGGGTCGGAGGACGCGGCGACGGGTGCGAGCGCCTCCTCAGGCCCCGGCCACACTGCCTCCAAGGCCTCCTGCAGGAGCGAGACCAGGTCGGGGAAGTAGCGGTAGGCGGTGGCCTCGGAGACGAGGGCGTGCTTCGCCACCTGCGGCATCGTCACCTCGGCGCCGGACCGGGCGAGGTCCCGGCAGGCGTCCACGATCGCGCGGCGGGTCCTGGCCTTCTGGTCCGCGCGCCCTGCCCCGGCCGTCATCCGTCCCGGCTCCTTCCTGAAGGTCCGCTCTCTTCGTGAGAGTGTACTTGCATGAAGCCGCGAAAGGCGCCTATCGTCATGAGAGTTCGCTCTCATGAAGGAGTGGTGATGAACAGAGTCGCGATCGTCCGGCCGGACGAAGGGGAGACCGTGCAGCTCGGGTCGACCACGATGCGGATCCTGGAAGACGGCGGTACGACCGGGCACCGCCTGGGAATCGGCGAGATCACCGTCGCGCCGCACACCGAGGGCCCGCCGCAGCATCGGCACGCACGGCACGACGAGGGTTTCTACGTCGTGTCGGGCACCGCGCGTTTCACGGTCGGGGAGACCAGCTATGACGTTCCGGCGGGCACGCTGGCGATGATCCCGCCGGGCGCGCCGCACACCTTCGCCAATCCGGGGGATGAGCCGCTGGTGCTGCTGAACACTTTCACGCCCGACCTGTACGTCCAGTACTTCCGGGATTTGAAGGAGATGATCGAGTCGGGTGCCGAATTCACCCCTGAGGCGACGGTCGACGTCATGAAGCGGTACGCGACCGAACCCGCCACGGAGTACGCCGACGGTGCGCGCCTGCTGTCCCTCGGGGACGTTCCGCTGACGGTCGCGGAACGCGGGGAGGGCGACCCCGTTCTGCTGCTGCACGGAGGTGCCGGTCCCGATTCCGTTTCGGGGTTCGCCGAATTGCTGGCCGGCTCTCGAAGGACGCTCACGCCGGTGCATCCGGGGTTCGGCGGCACGCCGCGTCCGGAACGGCTCGACTCGATCCGCGAGCTCGCCGAGGTCTACGCGCGGCTGCTGGCCGAGCTCGATCTCGAAAAGGTGACCGTCGTGGGCAGTTCCATCGGCGGCTGGATCGCGGCGGAACTCGCGCTGGTCGCGGGGGAGCGCATGAAGGCGCTCGTGCTCCTGGACGCCGCCGGGCTGGAGAGCGCCGAGCATCCCGCGGCCGACTTCTTCTCGTTGGCGTTCGACCAGGTCATCGAGCTCAGCTACGCCGATCCCGATGCGCACCGGGTCGACCTTTCGGCGCTGACCGACGAGCAGAAGCGCATCGCGGCGGGGAACCGGGAGGCGCTGAGCGTCTATGGCGGCGCGTCGATGTCCGACCCGACCCTGAAGGAAAGGCTGGCGGGCGTTTCGGTGCCGACGCTCGTGGTGTGGGGAGAGGCCGACCGGATGATGACGCCCGATTACGGACGGGAATTCGCCGGTGCCATTCCGGGTGCACGGTTCCACATGGTGGAGCACGCCGGGCACCTGCCGCAGATCGAGGCGCCCGGCGCACTGCTCGAAGTGTTCGAGGAGTTCGTCAGCGAGGCGTGAGGGTCACCGGGAATTCGGTGACGCCGCGGACGAACGAGTTGCGGAGCATGCGGGGGCCTTCGGAATCGGCCCATTCGGCGGTGTCCACGCGGGCGATGAACTCCTCGAAGAAGATGCGCAGTTCGAGGCGGGCCAGGGACGCGCCGAGGCAGAAGTGGGGGCCGAGTCCGAAGGCGATGTGGTCGCCCGGACGGCGGGTCACGTCGAGGACGTCCGGGGCGTCGAACACGGCCTCGTCGCGATTGGCGGACCCGTACATCAGCAGTACCTGCCCGCCGGCCGGAATGGGCACTCCGGCCACCTCGGTGTCGCGGGCGGCGACGCGGCACATGTTGAGGATCGGGGTCGTCCAGCGGACGAACTCCTCGACGGCGTCCGGGATCAGGGACGGATCGTCGCGCAGTTTCCGCCATTCCCCCGGGTGCCGGATGAGGGCGTCGAGGGCGGTGGCGATGACCGTCCGGGTCGTCTCGGCGCCGCCGACGAGCAGGAGCAGGGCCTCGTGGGCGAGGTGCTCGTCGTCGTAGCACGGCTGGTCGGGCGTCGCGTTCGACCACACGGACAGCAGGTCCTCCGACGGCCGGGCGCGGCGCTCCTGGGCCATGCCGAGGACGGCGAGCGCGAACTCGCCGACGGCGTTCACCGACTCCTCGGTGACGTAGCGCTCGCCGCCGCCCGAGACCACGGCGGTCGCCGACCAGTGGACGAGCTGCGGCCACTCCTCCTCGGGGAAGCCGAGCAGCCAGCCGATGACGCGGGCGGGCAGCGGCGCGGCGAGCGCCGGGATCGCGTCCACGGTGCCGGCGTCGAGCGCGGTGGTGATGCAGTCGACGGTGGTGGCGCGGACCTTCTCCGCGTACCGGGACACGCCACGCGGGGTGAAGCGCTGGTAGACCATGCGGCGGCGGTGCATGTGCTCCGGGTCGTCCATCCCGATCATGGACGGGTCGGACTGCAGTTGCGGCCGGTATCCGCGGGAGCTGATCCACAGCTTCGGGTCGCGCTCGATCGCGAACACGTCGGCGTGCCGGGACACGCCCCACAGGCGGTTCGCCTCGTCGTGGTAGACGGGCGCTTCGGCGCGGAGCCGCGCGTAGACGCTCCACGGGTCGGTCGCGTACATCTCGCCGTCGAGCAGGTCGATCTGCATGGGGCCTCCCGTCAGTGGTCCAGGGCGGTGACGCGGCGACGCGGCGTGCTCCCGGACGGGTCGGCGCGGTTGTAGAGCGCGACTTGGCGGCCGGACCCGGCCAAGGCGCGGGCGCTCGCGGTGCCGGGGCCGGACGCGCCGCCGGGGACGACGACGCCCGTGCGGGGTGTGGACGCTGGGGTGGCAGGGTCCGCCATCCGGTGCCTCCTTGGCTTGAGACTGCCGTCTAAACTAACGTCGCCGCCAAGCAAGCGGTAGGTACACGATCCGGAACCGGCCGCACCGGGCCGTCCGGCCCGCGCCCGGCGGCGCGAAACGGCCGAAGGTGCGGGAGAATGGGGGACGGGCACAGCGAGGAGGCGCTTTGAGCGGCGATGTGCGGTTCACCGTCACGCGGACGCTGACCAAGGATCAGCAGGCCAGGCGCGAGCGGCTGATCGACGCGGCGCGCGATCTCGCGCGCGAGGGCGGCTACCCGGTCGTCACCATGCACGACGTGGCGGACCGCGCCGGGGTGGCCCGCGCGACCGTGTACCGCTACTTCGCCACCAAGGACCACCTGCTCACCGAGGTCGCCGCGACCTGGGCGCACCGCATCACCGGCGACATCGACGCGCTGGCGGTCGGCGACACCCCGGTCGAGCGGCTCACCGCGCTGCTGGAGCGGATCGTCGAGGTGGCCGCGCAGGAGCGGACCCTGACCTCGGCCATCATCCAGGCCGTGACCTCGGACGACTCCAGCGTGGACGACGCCCGCACGGTGCTGTTCCTGTTCGTCCGCGACCGGCTGTCGGCCGCGATCGGCGAGCCGCTGCCCGCACGCGACGAGGTGGAGGTCGTGCTCGGCCACATCCTGCTCGCCGCGCTGGTCAGCCTGGCCTCGCTGCGCCGGCCCACCGAGGAGATCACGGACATGGTCCGGACGTCCGGGCGGCTGGTGCTGGCCGGCGCGCTGGCGGACGCGGCCCCCGCCTGACCAGGCCGGCCGCGGGGCCGGGCACCCTGCGGACGTGGATTCCGATGAACGCTTTGTCAGTCGGCTTATAAGCGCCCGACCGCAATGCGTGCCCGATCGTGCAGCCCGCTCCGGCCCGGCTCGGTAGCTTCCGGAATGGCCCCGGAGGACCGACCCGATCGGGGGCGGGAGGTGCGAAGGTGACGACGAGCCTGAGAGCTTTTGCCGGAGCCGGGGGTTCCGGGGCGTCCGGGGGCGGCGGGGCGCCGCCCGGCGCGGACGGGGGCGGGGGCTCGCCGCTGAAGCCCTGGGCCGGCGTCCCCAGCGAGCTGTCGGAGATGTTCCGGCCCCACCTGGAGGCCCTCGCCGAGGAGATGATCGAGGAGATCCTCGCCGGGATCCCCGAGTACTCGCGCCCGCAGGACGAGGAGTACGCGCGGCTCGTCCGGGCCGCGGTGGAGGGCGCGCTGCGGCAGTTCGTCGACCTGATCATGGACCCGGAGAGCTCCTGGGAGGCCGTCGCCGCCGTCTACCGGGAGATCGGCTGGGCCGAGGCCCGCGAGGGCCGCAACCTCGACATCCTGCAGACCTCGCTGCGGCTCGGCGCCCGCGTCGCCTGGCGGCGGCTCGCCTCGGAGTCCGAGCGCTACAACATCTCCCGCCGCACCCTCGCCAGCATCGCCGAGGCGATCTTCGCGTTCCTGGACGAGATCGCCCGCGCCGCCACCGAGGGGTACACCAAGGCCCGCGAGCAGGAGGCCGGCGAGCTGGAGCACCGCCGCCGGCGGCTGCTGGACATGCTGCTCGCCGAGCCGCCCGCCGCGCCGCAGGCCGTCGCCGACCTCGCCCGCCTCGCGCAGTGGCGCGTCCCCCGGACGGTCGCGGCGGTCGTCCTGTACGAGCGGGGGCAGCAGCCGTTCTCGCACCCGTCGCTGCCGCCGGACGTCCTCGCCGACGTCAACCGGCGCGAGCCCTGCCTGCTCGTTCCGGACCCGGAAGGCCCCGGGCGCGGCCGGATGCTGGAGTCGGCGCTGCGCAACTGGGTCGCCGCGCTCGGCCCGACCGTCCGCACCGAGGACGCCGCGAAGTCGCTGCGCTGGGCCCGCGAGGCGCTGCCGCTCGCGCGCCGCGGCATCCTGGTGTCCGACCGGCTGATCCGCTGCGCCGACCACATGCCGGCACTGGTGGTGTTCAAGGACGAGGAGCTGGTGCGCGCCGTCGCCGACCTGCGGCTCGCGCCGCTGAAGACCGTCCGGCCGCGGCACCGCGAGCGCCTCATGCGGACGCTGCTGTCGTGCCTGCAGAACGGGTTCAACGCCACCGAGGTCGCCACCCGGCTGCACGTCCACCCGCAGACCGTCCGGTACCGGCTGCACCAGCTCGAGGAGCTGTTCGGCGAGCGGCTGTACGACCCGGAGACGCGGCTGGAGATGGAGATGGTGCTGACCGTCTGGCTCACCACGCCGCCGGAGGGCCGGCCGGGCGCGGAGGTGATCCCGCTGGACGGCCCGCGCCGCCGCGAGCAGGACACCGCCGCCGCCGAGTAGCGGCGCCCCGGGTTCCATCAAGCGATTGACCAAGTCCGCGGCGGCGCCCTACGGTGCTGCCCATGACCAGCGACTCCGGCCGGGAGCGCATCCTCGATGCGGCGACCCGGCTGTTCGCCGAACACGGCTACGACGGCACCTCCACCCGCATGATCGCCGAGGCGGCCGGGCTGAACATCGCCACCGTCGCCTACCACACCGGCGGCAAGCGCGACCTCTACCTCGCCGTCATGGAACGCGCCCACCAGGCCGAACGCGCCGCCCTCGAGGCCGCGCTCGCCGACCTCACCCCCACCGCGGCCGGGATCGCCGCCCTCGTCGACCGCTACATCGACTTCTGCGCGGCGCATCCGGAGATCCCCGCGCTGTGGATGCACCGCTGGCAGTCGGACGCCGCCGACATCGCGGACCTGGAGACCCGGTACGTCAAGCCGCTGATGGACGCGGTCGTCGGCGCGGTCGGCGCGGCGGTGGGCGACGACGCCGACGTCGAGTACGTCGCCTGGACCGTCATCTGGAGCACCCACGGGTTCGCCCGCGGCGGCGTCCTGCGCGGCGACGGCCTGCGGCACCGCATGGACGACCCCGCCGCGCTCGCCCGCTTCCGCGCCAACCTGCACCGCCTCGTCCTCGCGGGCCTCGGCCTCGACGCCCGGGCCGCGCTGTGACGGCCCCCGCCACGGCCGCCCTGGCCCGGCGGCGGCTGCTCGGCTACGGCGTGGGCTCGGTCGGCACCGGCGTGTTCTCCGCCGTCCCCGGCCTGCTGCTCCTGTACTACCTGACCGACGTCCTCGGCGTCTCGGCGGCGATCGCGGGCGCGGTGCTCGTCGTCCCGAAGGCGTGGGACGTGGTGCTGAACCCGATCGTCGGCGCCGCCAGCGACCGCGAGGCCGTCCGGACCGGCCACCGCACCCGGCTGCTGCTGATCGGCGGCGCGACGCTGCCGTTCCTGTTCGCCGCCATGTTCGCCGTCCCGGTCGACTCGCCCGGGTTCGGCGCGGGCTGGGCCGCGGTGACGTTCCTGCTGGCCGCGAGCGCCTTCGCCTGCTTCCAGGTGCCGTACGTGGCGCTGCCCGCCGAGATCTCCGACGAGCCGTCCGAGCGCGGCCGGGCGATGGCGTGGCGGGTCGTGTGCCTGACCGTCGGCATCCTCGTCGCGGGCGGCCTCGCGCCCGCCCTGTCGGACGCCGCCAGGGGAGGCCGCGCCGGATACGCGCTGATGGGCGCCGTGATCGGGGCCGTCATGGGCGCCGCGTTGATCACCAGCGCGCTGGCCAACCGGTGGATCCCCGCCACGCCCGGCCCGCGCCCGCTCGGCCTCGCCGCCGCGCTGCGCGCCGCGCGCGGCAACCGCCCGTTCTTCGCGCTGCTCGGCGGCTACGTCTCGCACACCCTCGCCGTCGCCATCATGCTGGCGGGCGCCCCGTACGTCGCGACCTACCGGCTGGACGACTACGGGCTGACCTCGGCGATGTTCGTGTGCATGGTCGGGCCGAGCGCGTTCGCCGTCCCGCTGTGGCGGAAGATGTCCGTCCGGTACGGGATCGTCCCCTGCTATGTGACGGCGCTCGCGATGTTCGCCGTCACCGGCTTCGCGTCCTACCCGGCGATCTCCTCCGGGTCCCGCGCCGGCGTGCTGGTCCTCGCGGGGCTGACCGGCATCTGCTACGCCGCCGTCCAGCTGTTCCCGCTGTCGCTGCTGCCGGAGACCGTCCACGCCGACAAGGGACGCACCGGGCAGGCCCAGCCCGGCGCGTTCACCGGCCTGTGGACGGCCGCCGAGACCGGCGCCCTCGCCCTCGGCCCCGGCGTGTTCGCGCTGGTCCTGTCGCTGTCGTCGTTCCGGTCGTCGGACCTCGACGAGCCCGTCCAGCAGACCGGCTCCGCCCTCACCGGGCTGACCGCCGGGTTCACGATCATCCCGGCCCTGCTGTTCCTGCTGGCCGTCCCGCTCCTGCTGGCCTACCGCCGGCTCGCCGCCGCCCACCGACCGACCGAGGAAGCGCAGCCCCATGCCGTCTGACCCCACCTCCCTGCCGGAGCACGGCCGCCCGGCCGCAGACCTGCTCACCGAGCTCGCCCGGTTCCGCGACGCCGACCTGCCCGTGCGCGGCGGCCAGGTCACCGCCTACGTGTACGACACCGGACGCGAGGCCGTGCACGACCTCGCCGCCACCGCCTTCCAGGAGATGCTCGAGGTCAACTGCCTCGACCCCACCGCGTTCCCGAGCATCGTCGCGCTGGAGCGGCGCATCGTCTCCGTCGTCGCGGGCAGGCTCGGCGGCGGCACCGGCATCTTCACCAGCGGCGGCACCGAATCGATCATGCTCGCGGTGAAGGCCGCCCGCGACGCCCGCCCGGTCGCCGGACGGCCCCGGATCGTCCTGCCCGCCACCGCGCACCCCGCGTTCCACAAGGCCGCCCACTACCTCGGCCTCGACGTGGACCGCGTCCCGGTGGACGGCGACTTCCGCGCCGACGCGTCCGCCGTCGCCGCCGCGATCACGCCCGACACCGTCCTGGTCGTCGCCTCCGCGCCCTCCTACCCGCAGGGCGTCATGGACCCGGTCGAGGAGATCGCCGCCATCGCCGCGTCCGCCGGGGTGCTCTGCCACGTCGACGCGTGCGTCGGCGGCTGGGTGCTGCCCTGGCTCCGCGACCTCGGACGGCCCGTCCCGCCGTTCGACCTGTCGGTGCCCGGCGTCACGTCGATCTCCTGCGACCTGCACAAGTACGGGTACGCGCCGAAGGGCGCGTCGGTGGTGCTGTTCGCCGACGAGTCCGTCCGCCGGCACGCCTACTTCGCGTCCGCCGAATGGCCCGGCTACACCGTCATCAACGCCGGCGTCCAGAGCAGCAAGAGCGCCGGCCCGCTCGGCGCCGCCTGGGCCACCCTCAACGCGGTCGGCGCGCAGGGCTACCGCGACCTCGCCGCGACCGCCATGACGACCGCGGAACGGTTCCGCGCGGGCGTCGCCGGGATCCCGGGGCTGCGCGTCCTCGGCGACCCGGCCGTCCCGCTCGTCGCCGTCGCCTCCGACGACCCCGCCCTCGACGTCTTCGTCATCGCCGACGAGGCCCGCGCCCGCGGCTGGTTCTTCCAGCCGCAGCTCGCCTACCAGGGCATCCCGCCGAACCTGCACTTCACCCTGACCGGCGTCAGCGACGTCGGCGCGCTGCTGTCCGCGCTCGCCGACGCCGCCAAGGCCGCCCGCGCGTCCGGCCCGCCCGACGTGCCGGCCGACCTCCTCGCCGCCCTCGCCGACCTCGACCTGGACAGCCTCGACGACGCCGGGTTCACCGGCCTCCTCGCCGCCGTCGGCGTCGAGCTCGACGGCGGCGGCCCCGAGATGGCCGTCGTCAACGCCGTCCTGAGCGGCCTGCCGCCGGCCACCCGCGAGGCCCTGCTCGTCCGCTTCCTGTCCGCCCTCTACGCCGGCTAGTTCACCCTGATCAGGCGCTTCAGGTAGGACGGCTCGTCCAGCGGCGAGCCGAGGACCAGCGGCACCTTCGCCGCACCGGCCGCGACCTCGCCGACCCGCTCGCCGGCACCGCCCTGGTGCGGCGGGTCGCCCTGGACGCCGACCGGCACCCGCAGCCCCGGCCACCCCACGACCGTCACCGGGGACGCGGCGCGCAGCGGCGTCGTCCCGCCGAGCCCGTCGTCGACCTCGCCGACCCTGGCGCCCTTCGGTGCCAGGGTCGCCGCCGCCATCGCGTTCTCCGCCGCCTGGATGAGCTGCCCGGCCGCCTCCACGGCCCCCTGCGCGCTCGGGGACTTCTGCGCCATCACCGCGCCCAGGATCAGCGTCGGCACGCCCCCGACCTTCTTGCGCGCGGCGAACACGAAGTTCCCGCCCGCCGCGTCGGTGTAGCCGGTCTTCCCGCCGACCACCCCGTACTGCCCGACCAGGACATTGCCGCCCGGCCGCGCCGGGCTCCCGTCGTCGGGCACGTACGCCCGCCGGTTCACGATCTCGGTGAACGCCGGCACGTTCATCGCCGCCCGCAGCAGCTTCACCTGGTCGGCCGCCGTGCTGACCGTCCCGGAGTCGTACCCGCTCGGATCGGTGTAGCGGGTGCCGGTCATCCCGAGCTCACGCGCCGTCGCGTTCATCTTCGCGACGAACGGCTGGTCGCCGCCCGCGTCCCAGCGCGCCAGCTCGTGCGCCAAGTCGTTCGCCGAGATGATCAGCAGCGCCTCCAGCGCCTTGCGCTCGGTCAGCCGCTGCCCCGCCGTGATCCCGAGCAGCGACTCCCCGCGCTTCTTGCGCGCCGGGATCTCCGCCACCCCCTGCGGCGACACCGCCAGCACCGGCCCCGCCCCACCCGTCTTCAGCGGATGGTCGCGCAGGTACACGTACGCCGTCATCACCTTCGCGACGCTCGCCGTCGGCGTCGGCGTGGAGCCGCCGGACGACCCCATCGTCCCGAGGCCGTCCACGTACACCTGCGACTGCCCGACCGCCGGCCACGGCAGCGTGGGCGCCGCGCCGCTGAAGACATGGCTGGACGGCAGGGTCGACTCCACCGTCGGGTCCGGGACGGGCCTGATCAGCTGCCCGGCCACCACGCCCACCACCAGCACGAGCGCCGCGACCAGCACGATGACGAGGCGCCGCCGCTTCGGCCGCTCCTCCTCCTCCGCCGCCGCGGGCGGCGCCGTGGTCTCCCACGGCCCGCTCTGGCCCGGCCCCGCCTGCCCTGCTTGCCCGGTCTGTCCTGGCTGTCCTTGCTGCCCGGACTGCCAGCGGACGTCCTGCGGCCGGAACTCCGGCGCCGCCGGTGCCCCCGGCGGCGCCGCCGTGGTGCCCCAGCCCACCGCCGTCGGCCCCTGCCGCGGAGCCTCCCAACCGGGCGCCTGCGGCGGCACCGCCTGAGGCCGTGGCGCCTGTGGCGGTGCCGCTTGCGGCGGTGCTGCCTGAGGGGCGGCCGCTTCCCACGGCCTCGCGTCGCCCTGCGGGACGGACACCTCCCACGGCCCCGGCAACCGCTCGACCCGCGTCACCGACGCCGACGAATCACCCGCCCGATGCCCGTGGACCTCTTCCGGAGCCGGCTCGTCCTCGACCGCATCCGGCTCGGGCTCGGGCTCTGGCTCATCCGGCCATGCGGCTTGAGGCTGCTCGTCCTGCCCGTCGTCCTCCGGCGGCGTTTCCCACCACTGCGCGGCCTCCGCGCCACCGGCAGCCGGCTCGGCCGGCTGCACGGAAGTCCTGTGCGGCCGCTCGTCGAACCATCCGCCCCGCTGCGGCTCGTCGTCCGAGTCGGGCGTTTTCTGCTCCGAAAGGACGTGCTCCGCGGACGTGTCGTCCGCAGCCGCGTCCGTGCTTTCGTCGTCGTCCTGCTCGTCTTCTTCTTGTTCTTCCTGCTCTGCCTGGACGGACGGTTCCGCCTCTCCGGAAACCTCGTCCGGCTCCGGCTCCGGTTCGGCGAGTTCGGCCTCATCGACTTCAGGGCCGTCGTCCTCGTCAGCCGTGTCTTCGGAGTCCTCCGCCTCTTCCGCGTCTTCGGCCGGGTCGGGCGTGTCGTCCGGCTCGTCCTGCGGCTCGTCCTGCTCCGCGGACTCGGACTCCGGCTCGGCGGGCTCCTCCGGTTCCTCGGGCTCCGATTCGGCGTCCTTCGGCGGATCGTCGGCGTCGATCGTCTCGTCGGCGGGGGGCGCCGGTTTGCCGGGACGGCGGATGTCGGGCCGGGTGCGGGAGGCGTCCTTCACCGTCGGGATGCGGAATTCGGCGGTGGCGGTGCGGCCGCGTTCCTGCTCGACGTCCTCCGGGCGGTCGGCCGCGTCCGGTTCCTGCGGGACCTCGCTCACGGCCGCCCCCTCCTCAGTTCGGTGATCGCGCATGCGGACGGGGTGGTCCTTCGCCGTGGATCCCCCGTGCACCTTGAAAGATGTCCACCTTAGCGACGGAGTTCGCTTTGTTATGAATCAGTGATCTGCGGCGGCGCCGGAACGCGGGCGAAACCGGACGCGCCGGGCCCTGCGGGGTGCAGGATTGTTGAGTGGGAGGTGGGCGAATCTGCTCGTCTGTGGGTGTGTGTCAATGCGGGCTTTGCCGGTGCCAGGGTTTTGTCGGTGGCCGAGGTTACGCTGCGGGTTGTGATGGTTACGCAGGCGTACCGGTTCGCGCTGGATCCCACCCCCGCGCAGCAGCGGGCGCTGTGCTCGCATGCCGGAGCGGCGAGGTTCGCCTGGAACTGGGGCCTGGCCGCCTGCAGCGACCGCTACGACGCCGAGTCCAAGTGGTGGTCGGGCGTCGAACTGCACCGGCTGTGGAACCAGATCAAGAGGACCGACCCAGGTCTGGGCTGGTGGAGTGAGAACTCCAAGTGCGTCTATCAGGAGGCGTTCCGGGATCTGGATCGTGCGCTGCGCGAGTTCGTCCGGTCCCGCAATGGCAGCCGGAAGGGGCGGCGTCTGGGGTTTCCCCGGTTCAAGAAGCGCGGCCGGTGCCGCGACTCCTTCCGGTTCGGTGCCGGTGTGATGCGCTGCGGCGGCCGGACGGTCACCTTGCCGCGCCTGGGGACGATCGCCACGCACGAGTCGACCCGCAAACTGGCCCGCCGTCTGGAGAACGGGACGGCGCGGATCCTGTCGGCGACGGTGTCGCGGACCGCGCACCGCTGGCACGTCTCCTTCACCGTGCAGGTCGACCGTGCGATTCCTGAGCGGCACGCCCGGCCCGGTTCGGTCGTCGGTGTCGACCTGGGCATCAAGATGCTGGTGACCGCCGTCGACGACCAAGGTGTGGTGACCGAGATCGCGGGGCCGAAGGCACTGCGGGCCGGGCTCCGCAAGCTTGCGCGCCTGGGCAAGGCCCACTCCCGTAAGCAGCGTGGATCGGGCAACCGCGCCAAGGCCGCCGCACGGCTGGCCCGCCACCACGCTCGGGTCGCCGACATTCGCGCCGATGCTCTGCATAAGGCCACCGGCATGCTGGCCGCCCGGTACGAGACCGTGGTGGTCGAGGATCTCAACGTCACCGGGATGGTCGCCAACCGGCGGCTGGCCCGCGCTGTCGCCGATCAAGGGTTCGGCGCTGCCCGGCGGATGCTGGAGTGCAAGACCGGATGGAACGGCGGGCGGCTGGTCGTGGCCGACCGCTGGTTCCCGTCCTCGAAGACCTGCTCGGGCTGTGGTGGGCGAAAGCCAAGCTTGGTCCTGTCCGAGCGGACCTACCGGTGCGAGGTCTGCGGTCTGGTCCTGGGCCGCGACGTCAACGCCGCGATCAATCTGCGCGAACTCGCCGCCAGTGGGGCGGAGAGACAGAACGCCTGCGGAGGCGATGTCAGACCCGGCCCCGCCGGGCAACCGCCTGCGAAACAGGAACCCGGCACCGCCGTCACGGCGGGTCAGACCGGGACCGCCGCCGCGCAAGCGACGGCCACCCCAACAGCGGACACTCACTTCCGCTCACATTACGGGTGACGGTTGCGGAGATACATCGCCGACCCCCTGAACAGGCTGGTGTTCGCCCCCGGGCCGCGCTGGACCGGTTGTTCGCGCCGTTCAGGAAGGAACAGCGCGGGTGCGGGGCCGCCCGGGCGCGGTGCGGAACGTCCCCGGGCGCGCGGCGGAGCGTCCCTTGACGGGCCCTCTGGGCTGGGGCCGGGCCTCGATGAGTGGCCGCCGTTCTGTCGGGTAGGGCCGGGACCGTCCCGGGCGCTTCCGGCTGGTCCCGGTGCTCCCGGCGGAACGACCACGAGGCTCGAGGAGTGTGCAATGGCCACGAAGATCCGCGACATCATGACCGGTTCCCCGACGTCGGTGTCCCCGGAGCTCGACATCGTCACGGTGGCGCGGGCGATGCGCGACGAGGACATCGGCGCGGTGCTCGTCGCCGAGGGCGACGACCTGAAGGGCCTGGTCACCGACCGCGACCTGGTCGTGCGCGGGCTGGCCGCGGGCGGCGACCCCACCCAGGCCAAGATCGGCAAGCTCGCCAGCAGCGTCACCGCCACGGTCGGGCCGGACGACTCGCTCGACAAGGCCGCGCAGATCATGCGCGAGCGGTCGGTGCGGCGGCTGCCCGTCCTGGAGGACGGGCGCCCCGTCGGCATCGTCTCCATCGGCGACCTCGCGATGGAGAAGGACTCCGCGTCGGCGCTCGCCGACATCAGCGCGGCCCGCGGCAACACCTGAGCGGTCAGGGGAGCGCCGCCAGCAGGCGCTCCAGGTCGTCCTCATTGTTGTAGTAGTGCACGGAGGCCCGCACGGCCGCGTCGAGGCCGTGCGGGTCATAGCCGTGCGCCCTCGGTACCGCGACGCTGACGTTGACGTCCCGCTCCTGCGCCGCCGCCTGGATCGCGGCGGGCGGGTGCCCGTCCACGGTGAACGTGACGATGCCCGACGGCCGTTCGCCGCGGTCCCGGACGGTGACGCCGGGCCGTTCGGCCAGCATCCGCCGGAGCGTCGCGGCGAGGGCGGTGACGCGCTGCTCGATCGCGTCGATTCCCAGCGCTGACGCGTAGTCGGCGGCCGCGCCGAGCCCGATCTGCCCGGCGACGTACCGCTCCCACGTCTCGAAGCGGCGCGCGTCGCCGCGGATCTCGTAGCCGTCCGGCGCCTTCCACTCGGCGGCGGTCAGGTCGAGGAACGGCGGCTCCAGCGTCCGGGCGATCTCCCGCCGCACGTAGAGGAAGCCCGTCCCGCGCGGCCCGCGCAGGTACTTGCGGCCCGTCGCGGACAGCATGTCGCAGCCGATCTCGGCGACGTCCACGGCGAGGTGCCCGACCGACTGGCAGGCGTCCAGCAGGTAGAGGACGCCGTGCTCACGGCACAGCCGGCCGACCTCCGCCGCCGGGTTGACCAGCCCGTTGTAGGTCGGGATGTGGTTCAGCGAGACGAGCCGGACGCCGCCCTTGGCCAGTTCGGCCTCCAGTGCGTCGAGGGCGAGTGTGCCGTTCGCGTCGTCCGGGATCACCTCCACCCGGGCGCCCTTGGCCGCGGCGATCTGCTGGTAGGCGATCGCGTTGCTCGAGTACTCGTTCGTCGTGGTGAGGATCCGGTCGCCCTCCGCGAACGGGATCGCGTAGAACGCCATGTCCCAGGCGCGCGTCGCGTTCTCCACGTAGGCGATCTCGTCCGGCCGCGCGCCGATCAGCCCGGCGACCGCGCCGTAGAAGTGCTCGACCGCCTCGGCGTTCCGGGCGGCCGCCTCGTATCCGCCGATGGTCGTCTCCAGCGCGAAGTGCTCCGCGACCGCCTCGATGACGGGCGCGGGAGGCAGCGCCGCCCCCGCGTTGTTCAGGTGCGCCACCCGCGCGCAGCCCGGCGTGTCAGCCCGCGCCTTCTCGACGTCGATGCCGGTGTCGGTCCCCACGTTCCGCCCCTCTTCGTTGATCACCTCACAGATTGTCGTACCCGCGCGCCATCCTTGGCCATGGTGGCGGCTTGACCTCAAGATTCCTTGAGGTTTCACGATGGACGTCCCGGACCGACGATCGCTGAGGATTCCCGATGGACATGGAAGTCACCGCGTGGATGTCGCTGCACCACGCCATGAACGCGCAGGACGACCGCAGGCCGTTCTCCAAGGCGACGCTGCGCCGCATCGCCGCCTTCGCCCGCCCCCACCGCCGCCGCCTGTACGCGTTCCTGCTGTTCAGCGTCGTGATGGCGGTGCTGGCCGTGGCGACGCCCGTGCTGGCCGGACGGGTGGTGAACGCGATCGTCGACCGGTCCGCGACGTCCACCGTCGTGTGGCTGGCCGTGCTGATCGCGGTGCTGGCGGTCGCCGAGGGCGGGCTCGGCCTCGCCAACCGGTGGCTGTCGGCCCGCATCGGCGAAGGGCTGATCCTCGACCTGCGCACCGCCGTCTTCGACCACGTCCAGCGGATGCCGGTCGCGTTCTTCACCCGCACCCGCACCGGCGCGCTCGTCAGCCGGCTCAACAACGACGTGATCGGCGCGCAGCGCGCGTTCAGCGACACGCTCTCCGGGGTGGTCAGCAACCTGGTGACGCTGCTGCTGACGTTCGCGGTCATGGTCGGCATCTCCTGGCAGGTCACGCTGCTCGCGCTGCTGCTCCTGCCGGTCTTCGTCCTGCCGGCCCGCCGGATGGGCACCCGCCTCGCCGGGCTGGAACGGGAGGCCGCCCGGCACGACGCCGCGATGAGCACCCAGATGACCGAGCGGTTCTCCGCCCCCGGCGCCACCCTGATCAAGCTGTTCGGACGGCCCGCCCGCGAGTCCGCCGAGTTCGCCGCGCGCGCCCGCCGCGTCCGCGACATCGGCGTCCGCACCGCGATGGTGCAGCACGTGTTCATCACCGCGCTGACCATGGTGTCGGCCCTCGCGCTCGCGCTGGTCTACGGCCTCGGCGGCTGGATGTCGCTGCGCGGCCACCTCGACGCCGGCGCCGTCGTCTCGCTCGCGCTGCTGCTCACCCGGCTGTACGCGCCGCTGACCGCCCTCGCCAGCGCCCGCGTCGAGGTGATGAGCGCGCTGGTCAGCTTCGAGCGCGTCTTCGAGGTGCTGGACCTGCGGCCGCTCGTCGCCGAGAAGGCCGCGCCGCGCGCCGTCCCGGACGGGCCCGTCGCGGTCGAGTTCGACGACGTCACCTTCGCCTACCCGTCCGCCGACAAGGTGTCGCTGGCCTCGCTGGAGGAGGTCGCGACGCTCGACACCCGCGGCGGCGTCGACGTCCTGCACGGCGTGTCGTTCCGCGCCGAACCCGGGCAGATGGTGGCGCTCGTCGGTTCGTCCGGCGCCGGCAAGTCCACGATCGCGCAGCTGCTGCCGCGCCTGTACGACGCCGACGCCGGCGCCGTCCGGCTCGGCGGCGTGGACGTCCGCGACCTGTCGTTCGAGTCGATCCGCGCGACGCTCGGGATGGTCACCCAGGACGGGCACCTGTTCCACGAGTCGATCCGCGACAACCTCCTGCTGGCCCGTCCCGAGGCGTCCGAGGACGAGCTGTGGGACGTGCTGCGCCGCGCCCGCCTCGACGCCCTCATCGAGGGGCTGCCGGACGGGCTCGACACGATCGTCGGCGAGCGCGGCTACCGGCTGTCGGGCGGCGAGCGGCAGCGGCTCACCATCGCCCGGCTGCTGCTGGCCCGCCAGCGCGTCGTCATCCTCGACGAGGCCACCGCCCACCTGGACTCCACGTCCGAGGCCGCCGTCCAGGAGGCGCTGGCCGAGGCGCTCGGCGGGCGCACCGCCGTGGTGATCGCGCACCGGCTGTCCACAGTCCGCGCCGCCGACCTGATCCTGGTCGTCGAGGAGGGCCGGATCATCGAGCGCGGCACGCACGACGAGCTGCTCGCCGCGGGCGGCCGCTACGCCGACCTGTACGAGACGCAGTTCGACACCCGCCCGCCCCTCGAACCCGTCGCCTGAGGCCCGCGGCCCGGCCGGGGTAGAGCACCGATGAGTTCCGGGGCGCCGGACGGTCTGCCCCTGCGAGAACCGACGAAGGAGCGAAGGATGAGCGACGACGGCGGGCTGTCCCCGGCCGGACTGGACCGGATGCGCCGGGTGCTGACCGGCTTCGTCGAGCGCGGCGAGCTGCCCGGCCTCGTCGCGCTCGTCCACCGGCGCGGCCGCACGCACGTGATCGAGGCCGGCGCCCTGGAGGCCGGCGGAGCGGCCCCGATGCGCCGCGACACCCTCTTCCGGATCGCGTCGCTGACCAAGGCGGTCACCGCCGCCGCCGCGATGGTCCTGGTCGAGGAGTGCCGGCTCCGCCTGGACGGCCCGCTGCACGACCTGCTCCCCGAACTCGCCGACCGGCGCGTCCTGCGCCGCCTCGACGGCCCGGTCGACGACACCGTCCCCGCCGAACGGCCGGTCACCCTGCGCGACGCGCTCACGTTCACGCTCGGCTACGGCGTGACGTTCACCCCGCAGGGCCCGCCCCCGATCATGCAGGCGATGCTCGACACCGGCGTCGACAACGGCCCGGAGGGCCCGCCCTGCGCCCCGGACGAATGGCTGAAGCGGCTCGGCGAGCTGCCGCTCGCGCACCAGCCGGGCGCCGGCTGGCTCTACAACACCGGCGCCGACATCGCCGGTGTGCTGATCGCGCGCGCCACCGGCCGCCCGTTCGAGGAGTTCCTCCGCGAGCGGATCTTCGAGCCGCTCGGGATGCGCGACACCGGCTTCACCGTGCCCGCCGCCGACGCCGGCCGGATCGCCACGTCCTACACCTCCGACCCCGGCACCGGCGCGCTCGTCCGCCGCCCCGACCCGCGCGAGGGCGCCTACGACCGCCCGCCGGTGTTCCCCGGCGGCAGCGGCGGCCCCGGCCTGCTGTCGACCGTCGACGACTACCGCGCCTTCCTGCGGATGCTGCTGGACGGCGGCCGGTACCCGGGCGGGCGGCTGCTGTCCCGCCCGTCCGTCGAGCTGATGACCAGCGACCAGCTGACGCCGGAGCAGAAGGCGGGCAACGAGATGTTCCTCGGCTCGGGCGGCTGGGGCTTCGGCGTCGCCGTCGACGGCCGCCGCACCGACCTGTTCGTCCGCCCCGGCCGGTTCGGCTGGACGGGCGGCCTCGGCACGTCCGCCTACGCCGATCCCGGCGAGGACATGATCGGCATCATCTTCGCCCAGCGCGCCATGGACTCCCCGCAGCCGCCGCACCACTTCCAGGACTTCTGGACCACCGCCTACGCCGCCATCGACGACTAGAGCGCGCCTCTTCAGGGGACCGGCCGTTCCCCGCCCGGACATGGGCGGGAAACCGCCGGTCCCTTCGCCGTTCGCCCGCCGCGGCGCGATGTGAGGGTGCGGCCAATGATTAACGCATTGGCGCAACGATCCTGTTCAGTCCCTTACCCTGCGCCTAGTGTGAGCCCACCGGCGACGCCCGCCCGCGGTGGACGCGAGGCCGGGCCGGGCCCCGGTCTCCGTGCCGCTGGCCGCCGACCCGCGGGCCGCCGAACCGGGGACCGCCGGTGGACGCCGTGACGATCGGAGCGAGTGTGAGCGACTTCCTGCATACGTTCTTCGACTGGTCGGAGATCCGTGGCGCCCTCCCGGCGCTGCTGACCGAGGGACTGCGCAACACGCTGCTGATCGCGGTGCTGGCCATCGTGTTCGGCCTGGTCGTCGGCGTGCTGCTGGCCGTCCTGCTGCTGTCGCGCCGGCGGCTGGTGCGGCTGCCCGCCCGCGTCTACGTGGACGTCTTCCGCGGGCTGCCCGCCATCGTGACCGTAAGCCTGATCGGCCTCGGCCTTCCGGCGGCGGGGGTCCGGCCGTTCGGCCGCAACCCCCTCGGCTACGCGGTGATCGCGGTCGGGCTGATCTCCGCCGCGTACTGCGCGGAGATCTTCCGGTCCGGCATCCAGGCGGTGCCGCCCGGGCAGCTGCAGGCCGGGCGCAGCCTCGGGATGTCGTACCTGAAGACGATGCGGCTGGTCGTGGTCCCGCAGGGGATCCGCAACGTGCTGCCGGCCCTCGCGGGGCAGTTCATCGTCGACATCAAGGAGAGCTCGCTGGTCTACCTCCTCGGCCTCGGCGTCGGGCAGCGGGAGCTTTACTTCATCGCGCAGGAGCGGCAGGCCGCGAGCTACAACGCCTCGGCGCTGGTCGCGGCGGGGCTCTGCTACCTGGTGATCACGATCCCGCTGACCTACCTCGTCAACTGGCTGGACCGGCGGATGCGCGAGGGCGGCGGGGGCGGCGCGCGGCGGGCGCCGGCCGCCCTGGCGCAGGAGGACGCGCCGGGCGCCGCGGTCGCCCCGGCGGGCACGGCCGACACCACCACGGGCGCCGCAGTGAAGGAGCGGGCATGACGACGACGGCTGAGACGGCGAAGGGGACCGCGACGGCGATCAGCGTCCGGGACCTGCGCAAGTCCTACGGCGACACCGAGATCCTGCGCGGGGTGAGCTTCGACGTCGCGCAGAGCGAGGTGCTGTGCGTGCTCGGCCCGTCCGGGTCCGGCAAGTCGACGATGCTGAAGTGCCTCAACCTGCTGGAGCAGCCGAGCTCGGGCAGCGTCGTCGTCTCCGGGACGGCGCTCACCGACCCGAAGGTGGACGTGGACGCCGCGCGCGCCCGGATCGGCATGGTGTTCCAGCACTTCAACCTGTTCGGGCACCTCAACGTGCTCGACAACGTCACGCTCGCGCTGCGGCACGTCCGCGGGACGGGCCGGGCGGAGGCCGAGGAGATCGGGAACGCGCAGCTCGCGCGGCTCGGGCTCGCGCACCTGGCGCGGCAGCGGCCGGCGAACCTGTCCGGCGGGCAGCAGCAGCGCGTCGCGATCGCCCGGAGCCTGGCGATGCGCCCCGAGGTGATGCTGTTCGACGAGGCCACCTCCGCGCTCGACCCGGAGCTGGTCGGCGACGTCCTCGCGGTGATGCGGGAGCTGGCCGCGACCGGGATGACCATGGTCGTCGTCACCCACGAGATCGGTTTCGCCCGCGAGGTCGCGGACCGCGTGATGTTCATGGACGACGGCGTGATCGCGGAGGAGGGCGAGGCCCGCGCGGTGCTGGACGCGCCGTCCAGCCCCCGCTTCCGCGAGTTCCTCTCCAAGGTGCTCTAACCCCCCTTCACGAAAAGGCAGGACATGCAGATGAACAAGGTCCTCAGCGTCCGCTTCGCGGCGGGCGGCGTGGTCGCCGCGGCGGCCCTGACGCTCGCCGGCTGCGGCGGCGGCGACTCCGGCAAGGACAACCCGTACGGGCTGGAGGAGGCCGGCACCGTCCTCGCGGCCGTCTCCACCGACCAGCCGCCGTTCGCGACCGCCGACAAGGGCGGCAAGCCGCAGGGCTTCATCGTCGACCTCACCGACGAGGTCGCCAAGCGGCTGAAGCTGAAGGTGGAGTACAAGGCGAGCGCGGTCCCGGCGGCGCTGCAGGGCCTGTCGTCCGGCCAGTACGACCTGGCGGCGAGCGGGCTCGGCGTCACGGCGGAGCGGCAGAAGCAGGTGTCCTTCACCAAGGGCGTCTACTGGAGCACCACGACCGTCCTCACCCGCAAGAACTCCACGGCCGCCAAGCTGACCGACTTCTCCGGCAAGCGGGTCGGTGACATCACCGGCGCCGTCCAGCAGGAGTTCGTCAAGTCGAAGATGCCGGGCGCGAAGCAGGTCCAGTTCCAGAACCAGAACTCCGCGGTCTCGCAGCTGCTGTCGGGCAACCTGGACGCGTTCGTCGTCGGCGGCCCGGACGCCGACGCCTACCTGAAGAAGTACGGCACCCTCAAGCCCGCGGTGTCGGCCCCCGTGGACCACGCGACCGCGATGGCCGTCCAGAAGAAGAACACCAAGTTCCAGCAGGCCTTCGACGGGCAGCTCGGCGCGATGGTGCAGGACGGCACCTTCCTGAAGATCTACAAGAAGTGGTTCGTCGAGGCGCCGCGTCCGGAGCTGGTGAAGATCTGGCCCGCGCTCGGCGCCCAGGTCGGGCAGGGCGCAGAGGGCACCCAGGGCGGTTCCTCTTCATGACGGTGATGGAATCGGGGGCCGTCGCCGAGGAGGCGGAGGAGATAGCGCTGCCGGACGGCGGCTCGGTGTGGCGGCGCGTGGTGCGCACCGCCATGCGCGACGGCGCCGTCCTGGTGGCGGACCTGTACAGCCCTGACCGCGAGCTGGAGGCGCGGCCCGTCCTGCTGGAGCGCACCCCGTACGGGCGGCGGGCGCGGCGCGAGTCCGACGGCCTGGACCGGCACGGCGAGCCGGTGTTCCCGGACCGGTCCGCGGCGATCTTCGTCGGACGCGGGTACAACGTCGTCCGCCAGGACTGCCGGGGGAGGGGCGACTCCGACGGGCAGTTCGTGAAGTACCTCGGCGAGGCCGAGGACGGCTACGACACCGTCGAGTGGATCGGCGCGCAGCCCTGGTGCGACGGCCGCGTCGCCACCACCGGCGTGTCGTACTCCGCGCACGTGCAGACCGCGCTGGCCGCGCTGTCGCCGCGCCACCTCGCCGCCATGTTCGTCGACTCCGGCGGGTTCGCCAGCGCGTACGAGGCGGGCATCCGGATGGGCGGCGCGTTCGAGCTCAAGCAGGCGACGTGGGCGTACCGGCACGCGCTGAACAGCCCCGCCGCGCACCGCGACCCCGTCGTCCGGGCGTCGCTGCAGTCGCAGGACCTGCCCGCCTGGTTCCACGCGATGCCGTGGCGGCGCGGCGCGTCCCCGCTGCGCGCGGTCCCCGAGTACGAGGAGTACCTGCTCGAACAGTGGGAGCATGGCGCGTTCGGGGAGTTCTGGCAGCGTCTCGGCCTGTTCGGGCGCGGCTCCTACGACCGGTTCCCGGACGTGCCGAGCCTGCACATGGTCAGCTGGTACGACCCGTACGTCCTGACCGCCGTGGAGAACTTCCGGGCGCTGACCGAGGCGAAGTCCAGCCCGGCGTACCTGGTCGTCGGGCCGTGGACGCACGGCGCGCGCAGCGTCCGGTACTCCGGCGATGTCGACTTCGGGCCCCGCGCCGTCCTGGACGGCAACCTCGCCCCCGACTACTGGGAGTTCCGGGCCCGCTGGTTCGCCCGCCACCTCGGCGGCGACGCTCCGTCCGGTGATGGCGCAGCGGGTGAGGACTTCCCGCGCGTCCAGTACTTCCTCATGGGCGGCGGCAGCGGCCACCGCAACGCCGAGGGGCGGCTGGACCACGGCGGGGAGTGGCGCACCGCCGCCACCTGGCCGCCGCAGGAGGCGACCGCCGTCCGGCTGTACCTGCGGCAGGACGGTTCCCTCACCGCGGGCCTGCCGCAGGGCGGTGCCGACGACCGGCTGGAATACGACTTCGACCCGGCGAACCCCGTCCCCACGATCGGCGGGCAGATCACCTCCGGCGAGCCCGTCATGCACGGCGGCGCGTTCGACCAGTGCCCGACCGATGAGACCTTCGGCTGCGAGCCGCCGCACCTGCCGCTCGCGTCCCGCCCCGACGTGCTGGTCTTCCAGACCGAGCCACTGGAGCAGGACGTCGCGACCGCCGGACCGGTCACCGTGCGGCTGTCGGTGGCGTCGAGCGCGCCGGACACCGACTTCACCGTCCGGCTCATCGACGTGCACCCGCCGAACGCCGACTATCCCAACGGCTACGCGATGAACCTCACCGACGGGATCCTGCGCTGCCGGTACCGGAACTCGTTCGCGAACCCGGAGCCGATGCGGCCCGGCACCGTCTACGAGATCACGGTCACGGCCCCCGACACCGCGAACCGGTTCGCCAAGGGCCACCGCATCCGGCTGGACGTGTCGTCGAGCAACTTCCCGCGCTTCGACGTCAACCCGAACACCGGCGGCCCGGAGGCGGCGGCGCGGCGGCGCGTCGTGGCCGTCAACGAGGTGCACCTGTCGCCGGAGCACCCGTCGTGGCTGTCGGTGCACGTCCTGGACGACCCCGCCGGCCACGGCTCCGGCCGGGACTAGGATTCGGGCCATGGTCGTCACGCTCGACGTGGACGGGGCGCAGGCATCGCACTTCGCGGTCGGGACGTCGCCGTTGGCGGAGCTGATGGCGTGCCTGCACACCCTCGCCGAGCCCGAGCACCATCCCGAGTCGCGGGCCTGGCTCGCCCGCACCCGCGGGGCGCTGCCGGAGTCCCTCGTCCAGGAGCTGAACCGCTTCGCGCCGCTGTGGGCGCGGTACCGCTGCCGGCTGTTCCTGCCGATGCGCAGGCCCCTCGACCGCGAACTGTCCGCCGAGCTGGACGGCCTCGCCCGCCTCGACGCGGACGAGTTCACCCGGCTGGCGGCGTTCGCGATTCGCGGGCTGACGTTCCAGGGCGCGGACGCGCTGCGGGACGCGGCGGCGCAGCGGGCCTTCGTCAAGGCCAGCGAGCGCCGCTCGTTCTCCCGCGGCGAGCTGGCCCGCGCCCTGGTCGAGGACCCGGACGGGTTCCGGGTCCGCCTCACCGACGCCCTCGAACGCTGCGCCGCCGCGTTCTTCGACGCCGAATGGCGCCGCATCGGGCCGCGCCTGAAGGACACCGCCGCGCCCGTCCGCGAGCAACTCCGCAAGGAGTCGCCGCTGACCGTGCTGACCTCGGTCAGCCCGACCGCCACCGCGACCGGGCAGCCCGCGCGCGTCCACTACGACAAGCTCCAGTCGGCGACGGGGAAGGTCGTCGAGCGGGGCTGCTTCCTCGTCCCGACCCTGCACGGCTGGCCGCACCTGATCCTCAAGACCGGGGACGACGGGCTGCCGCTGGTCGTCCACTTCATCGCCGGGGACTGGGAGCAGCGCCCGTCCGCCCGCCAGTCCCTCATCCGCGACCGGCTCGCCGCGATCTCCGAGCCGGGCCGGTTCGAGATGTGCCGGCACCTGCTCGGCGAGCCCATCACCACGTCCGAGCTGGCGCAGCGGACGGGCATCTCCGAGCCGCAGGTGTCCCGGCACCTCCGGCGGCTGCGGGAGGTCGGGCTGATCACGTCCCGCCGCGAAGGCCGCATGATCTACCACCGGCTGCACGCGCAGCTCCTGCTGTCGCTCGGCTCGGACGTCCTGACCACGGTCATGCGCTAGCCGGGCTCAGCGCGGGATCACGGTCAGCGCGGTCAGCGCCACCGTGCCGACCAGCAGGGTGGACAGCGCGCCGAGGACCAGGCCGCGCCGTCCGGTCTTCACCAGTTCCTTCACGCGCACCGCCGACCCCAGGCCGAACATCGCCGCCGCCAGCAGCACCGTCGAGACGTCCTTCGCGCCCGTCAGGACCCCGCCGGGAACCGCGCCGGTGCTGCGCAGCGCCAGCATCACCAGGAACCCGACGACGAACATCGGCACGATCGGCGGCCGCTTCCCCTCCGCGTGGACGCCGCTGCGCCGCTCCACCAGCCCCATGCCCGCGACCATCGGCGCGAGCAGCACGACCCGGGTCAGCTTCACGATCACCGCCGTCCCGACGGCGGCGGCACCGGCCGGAGAGGCCGCCGCGACCACCTGCGCGACCTCGTGGACGCTCAGCCCCGCCCACATGCCGAGCGACTCGTCGTCCAGCCCGAACACGTGCGTGCCGAGGAACGGGACGACCGCGATGGCCGCGCTGCCGTAGATCGTCACGAGCGTGACGCCGGTCGCGACGTCCTCCTTCCTGCTGCGCGCCACGCTGTCCATCGCCACGATCGCCGAGGCGCCGCAGATCGAGAACCCCGTCGCCACCATCAGCGCCAGCCCCTCGGACACCCCGACCAGCCGGCCGAGCACCAGCGTCCCGGCGAACCCGGACAGGACGGTGATCATCACCACGGCCAGCATGCCCGGCCCCAGCCGCAGCACCTCGCCGACGCTGAGCTGCAGGCCGAGCAGCACCACGCCGATCCGCAGGAACTTGCGGGTCGCCCACTGCAGCCCGTCCGCGGTCGCCTCCGGCAGCACGCCGCCCACCAGCACACCGAGCAGCACCGCCACCGTCAGCGCGCTCAGCGCCGGCACCCACCCGTTGACCACCATCGCCGCCGCCGCGCCCACCGCCGCCACCACGACGCCCGGACCCGTCCGCCCCATCCACACCCTCACCCGCTCCGGGTGAACCGCCTCCACCGTGCTCATGTGTTCGACCCTCCGGCAGCCCGCGCCCCGCCGGAAGCGGTCGATTCGACCTCACGTCATAGCCTGGGGGCATGGCACAACCCCCGGACGTGGAATCCCTCCAGCTGCTGGTGCACGTCGCCGACCAGGGCAGCCTCACCGCGGCGGCGGCCGAGCTCGGCATCAGCCAGCCGTCGGCGAGCAAGCGGCTGTCCCGGCTGGAACGCCGGCTCGGGCTGCGGCTGCTCGACCGCACCCGCCGCGGCTCCGCCCTCACCGCCGACGGCGCCCTCGTCACCGGCTGGGCCCGCCGCGTCCTGGACGACCTCGCCGCGCTCGACGACGGCGCCGCCGCCCTCCGCCGCGCCCGCACCGCGCAACTGTCGGTCGCCGCGAGCCTCACCGTCGCCGAATACCTGCTGCCCGCCTGGATCGGGGAACTCCGCCGCGCCGACCCCGACCTGCACGTCGGCCTCCAGGTCACCAACTCCGCCCGCGTCTGCGAACTGGCCCGGCACGGCGAGATCGACCTCGGCTTCATCGAGTCGCCCGGCCGCCCGTCCGGCCTGCGCTCCCGGGCCGTCGCCGGGGACCGGCTCGTCCTGGTCGCGCCGCCCGGCCACCCCTGGACACGGCGCCGCCATCCCGTCGACCCCGCCGAGGTCGCCGGCACCCCGCTGATCAGCCGCGAGGCCGGCTCCGGCACCCGCCAGGCCGCCGCGCAGGCCTTCACCGCGCACGGCCTGCACCCCGTCCCGCCGCTGCTGGAACTCGGCTCGAGCACCGCCGTCCGCAACGCCGTCGTCGCCGGCGCCGGCCCCGCCCTCATCAGCGAGCTCGTGGTGACCGCCGACCTCGCCGCCGGCACCCTCGCCGAGATCGAGATCGCCGGGCTGACCGTGGAACGCTCCCTGCGCGCCGTCTGGCGCCCCGGCACCGAGCCCGCCGGCCCCCCCGCCGCCCTCCTCGCCCTGGCCCGCCGCCCCGCCGGCGCGGCGTAACCTGCCGGATGTGGTCGCCCATGACGTGTTCCTCTCCGACTGTCCCGCCCGCACCACCCTGGAGCTGATCTCCGACACCTGGTCCGTCGTCGTGGTCACCGCGCTCGGCCGCGGCCCCGCCCGGTACGGCGAGCTCCGCGACAAGATCGGCGGGATCAGCAACAAGATGCTCACCCAGACGCTGCGCCGCCTGGCCGACAACGGCCTCGTCGAACGCCGCGAGCTGCGCACCGCCCCGCCCGGCACCGAGTACCGCCTCACCGACCTCGGCCACAGCCTCCTCGTCCCCGTCTGCGCGCTGTCCCGCTGGGCCGAGGAGAACACCGACGCACTCCTCGACGCCCGCACCGCCTAAGGAACCCGCCGGTTCCCCACGGCCTCCTACATTCCATCCCGGAACCCCAACTAGGAGGCCGTCATGAAGATCGGTGTGCTCGGAGCGGGAATGATGACCGAGGCCCTCGCCGCCGGCTGGATCCGGGCCGGACACGACGTCCTGATCGGCGGCCGGACCCCCGACAAGGCCGCGGCGCTCGCCAAGCGCATCGGCGCCCGCTCCGGAACCCTCCGCGAAGCCGCCGAATTCGGCGACGCCGTCCTCGTCGCCGTCCGCCGCGAAGGCCTCGCCGACACCATCGCCGCCACCGGCGGCGCCCTCGCCGGCAAGCCCGTGATCGACTGCGGCAACGCCGTCGACGTCACCGACTTCTCCCAGGTCACCTACCAGGACGGCACGTCCATGGCCGAGGAGATCGCCCGCCTCGCCCCCGGCGCCCACGTCGTCAAGGCGTTCAACCAGGCCCACGCGTCCGTCTGGGCGATGACCCCGCCCGCCTTCGACGGCCGCCCCCTCGCCGTCCCCTTCGCCGGCGCCGACGAGGCCAAGCCCGCCGCCCGCACCCTGATCACCGACCTCGGCGCCGCCCCGCTGGACGCCGGCGACCTCCGCCAGACCCGCAACCTGGAGGCGATGGCCATCGTGATCATCCGCCTGCTGTTCTCGGGCCACGACCCCCACTCCGTCTTCGCCTTCACCACCCCCAGTCGCTGATCGGTCGAGGACCGTGAAGAAAGAGGGCATTCATCCATGAGGGCAGAAGCGTGTTCGGCTCTCGTATGCGGCGCTCGTGCGCGTTGCTCGTGCGCGTTGCTCGTTGCTCTTGTTAGGCGCTCGGGACGGGTTGTAGGGGCGTTCTCGGAGGGGCTGGCCGGGTGTTCGCGGAAGGGTTGACCGAGTTTTCGCGGAGGGGTGTTCGTGCGGTGGGGTGGCGCTGGCGTACGGGGCCGCCCCTCCAAAGTCAAGGGCGCCTTCGGCGTCGCTTCGCGATGGACTTCGTCCACCCTTGACTTTGGAGCCTCTGCGGCCCCTGAGGCAGCGCTTAAGGGGCAGGCTCCGCCTGCCCCGCCCCGGTCGCGCCACCCCACCGCCCCCTTCCGTAAGGGGCAACGGCGACGACGGTGAACCGGGATTACGCGGAGGACGGGTGAGGCCGGGCCGACAAGACCACCTTGTCCGGTGCGGCGGCGGCAATTCGATGCCACCCTGCGTTGGCAGGGCGATATATCTGGGCCAAGGGGCGATTGCCGTAGGCGCGCTCTCATAGAGCTGCGACTGAGGACATGCTGGTACGCCCGGGATCCAATGGAGCCGGGCGAACCAGTCTAGATATGTCCGATGATCAGGGATGGTGGCTATGCTGCCCAATTGACGTTGCCGGGCGGGCCGGTGGCGTCCGGTGGACCAATGATCTCGCCAATGCTTCTGGGACGTCGGGCGTCCGGTGGCGGTAGTAGCCGGTACACATATCGTCCGGCCTGATCTTTGGTGATGGCGATCTGATCCGGACTGGTGTGTTTGAAGCGGTTGTGCCAGCCGCAGCAGAGGGCGAGTTGATCGATGTCGGTGGGTGAGCCGAGTGCCCAGCCGTTGACGTGGTCGACTTCGCACAGGGTTCCCGGCGTTTCGCAGTCGCTTACCGCGCAGGTGGAGTACAGAGTCTCGAGCACCTGGCGCTGGGCCGGGCTGGCCAACCGCTGCTTGTGGCCCAGGTAGAGGGGAGTGTTCCCGCGCCCGAGCAGGAGGGGCGAGACTCCGGCCGCCAGGGCGATGCGGCGGGCCTGGGCGGCGGGGATCGGCGTCCCGTCGGTGAGGCGGGCCGGAGCGTTGCCGCCGGTCAGGGTCTCCAGGTCGCAGATGACGGTGACCTTGGTGGCCTTGTGTCCGCCCGACAGCACACTCGACAGTGCCGCCGCCGTCCGCTCCGCGACGTCACGGTGGTCGTCGGGTCCGGCCGGCTTGGCCAAGGGTGCGAGCGTGCCGTCCCAGATCGCGGCGTCCTCGGCGTTGAGCCAGCCCTTCACGTACCGGCCGCCGTCCAGGGAACGGGTCGTGGTGATCCACGACTTCTCGTATCCGCGCCGGGCGTCTTCCGGGGCTTCGTCGGTGCCGTCGCGTTCGGCGATGACATCACGGATGCGGCGCCCGAACGAGGCCACCTTCCCGGCCGAGAATCCTTCGTGGACCTTGTCGAGGAGAAATTCCTCGGCCTTGGCGGTCTCGACGTCGTCCAGGCGGCCCACGGAGTCGGCGACGGCCCCGGCATACCCGTAGGAGAGATCACCGGTCGCAAGCATCTTGGCGACGGTCGGTAGTCGGTGCCGCTGCCGCGCCAGAGTGAGACGTTCCTTGGCGCGGTTCTCCCGCATGCCCAGCCGCGACCGCAGCCATGTCCGCGTGGACGGATATCCCCACCGCTTCTGCTCCCCGGCGGCGTCGACTCGGCCGATGAAACCGGCCAGCGCGCTTTCCTGGATATCGCAGGCAGCGGCCAATCCTTCGGTGAGCTCCAAGCACGCGGCCGCAGATTCGGGGGCAGGGCGCTGTGCGAGTTCAGCAGCGATCGCCGAAACCGCGTTCACCAATTTCATGATGGACGCGGCCTCAAGGTCGACCGTCACTGATTGCATAGGTAAAGCATACCCTACGTGGCCGACAATCGCGACTTGAAAGGGCCGCTTCCTCGTGATCTCGAGAAAGGCATAGCTTGATATACCTGTGGCCCCCGGCCCGCCACGCCGGGTTTGCGAATTGCCTCGCTGATCCCATTTGTCGATTTGGGATCCTTTGTTGAACACGCGTGCGTGGGCGGTGGGGTGGCGCGACCGGGGCGGGGCAGGCGGAGCCTGCCCCTTAAGCGCTGCCTCAGGGGCCGCAGAGGCTCCAAAGTCAAGGGTGGACGAAGTCCATCGCGAAGCGACGCCGAAGGCGCCCTTGACTTTGGAGGGGCGGCCCCGTACGCCAGCGCCACCCCACCGCACGAACACCCCTCCTGTCCGCCACCCGACCACCCCTCCCACCCCACACCCGAACGTCCGAACACGCCTCCCGCCCCCCGCTCGAACACCTGCGCCCGCCCACCGCCGAACGCGTCTCCCGCCACTGCCGCCGCATACCCGCCCTCAGCCCCGCCCGATCCGCCAGCCGACCTGCTCCCGTCTGCCGCGTGGGCACCTACTCCAGCCCGCCGCCCGAACAGCCGCTCCCACCCACGTCCCCGAATACCGCTCCCCCCGCCGCCTCGAAGCCCTTCCCACCCGCGCCCCTAACGCCCACCTCACCCGAACACCCACCCCCGGCAGCACGCACCGCATACCCAGCGTCTGGTTATCTCCGCGCGTTAGGTGGTGGCGGTGTGCTCGACGTATTCGATGATCGCTCCGCCTGGGTGGCGGGCCGTCAGGTTGCGGCCGGTCGGCACCTGGTTCGGGCCGGACGTGATTTCGCCGCCGTGTCGCTTAACCAGGTTCGGCACGGCGTCGAGGTCATCGACCAGGACCGTGCTCTGCACGTCGCGGTAGGGCGCCAGGGCCTCTTCGGTGCCGGCGACCAGCAGGAATCCGCCGACGGCCGCGAGTTCGACGTCGCCGTACGAGAAGCGTGCGCTGGGCTCGCGGCCGGTGAGGTCGCAGATGGTGGGCAGTGCGCGGTCCAGGTCGTCGACGTACAGCCGGGCGAGCGTGCTCAGCGCTTTCATGTCACCCTCCTAGATCAATTCGACTTTCCCGAATCGTTGGATCGATGTGCCACACTAGTGCCCGGTGACCGGGTCGAAGGTGGAGGGGTGATGCGCGTCCTACCGGAGCCGGGCAGGGAGAGCCTGGAGATCGCGGTCGTGCTGCATGCGTTGGGCGATCCGGTGCGGCTCGAACTGGTACACCGCCTGGCCGCCGGCAGGGAGATTAGTTGCAGCCCTGAGGGCGTCCAGGTCCCGCGATCGACGCTTTCCAACCATTGGCGCATCCTGCGTGAGGCCGGAGTGACCTCCACGCGGATCGACGGGAAGAACCGGATGGTCAGTCTTCGGCGCGAGGACCTGGACGTCCGCTTTCCCGGGTTGCTCGACGTGGTTCTGAAGGAACTGGGTTAGGGAACTCCCGAGCACCCGACGCGGGCGCCCGTCTACAGGAGGCGGGCGGCGAGGAGGGCGGCGCCGTGGACGGCGGCTTGGTCGCCGAGTTCAGTAGCGGCCAGCGGGGGCGCGGGACGGAACTTCAGGCGGTCGGCGAGCCGCGACTCGAGGGGGCCGAGGAGCGCGGGTCCCGCCTGGGCCAGGCCGCCGCCGAGGACGAACAGTCCCGGGTCCAGCAGGAGCGTCGTGGCGGCGAGGCTGTCGGCCAGGCAGTCGAGGGCCTCGGACCAGACCTGGGCCGCGACCTCGTCGGTGGCGGCTCGGGCGATGACGTCCTCCGCGCGGGCGGCCGATGCGCCGTTGGACGATGCGCCGTTGGACGATGCGCCGTTGGCGGAGGCGGCGTTGGCGGAGGCGGGGCCCGCGGGGACGGTGGCGTGAGCGGTGTAGCGGCGGGCGATGGACGCGGCCGAGGCGTAGGTCTCGAGGCAGCCCCGGTTGCCGCAGGCGCAGTCCTCGCCGCCGGGGCGGACGACGATGTGGCCGACCTCGCCGCTCCAGCCGGAGACGCCCGGGTAGGTGGAGCCGTTGAGGATCAGGGCGGCGGCGATGCCGGTGCCGATGGCGACGAAGACGAAGTCGCCGGCGTCGCGTCCGGCGCCGAGGACGGCCTCGGCGAGGCCGCCGGTGCGGACGTCGTGGCCGAGGGCGACGGGGACGCCGAGGCGTTCGGCGGCGAGGTGCAGCATCGGGACGTCCCGCCAGCCGAGGTTGGCGGCGCGGACGGCGGTGCCGGACGCCTCGTCGACGATGCCGGGGACGGCGATCCCGGCGGCGCGGGCGGGCCGTCCGAGGGCGTCGGCGCGGGCGGCCATGTGGGCGGCGAAGTCGAGGATCCCGCCGACCGGGTCGGTGCGGTCGGTCGGCCACGACTCGGCGAGCAGCACGTCCCCGCCCGCCCCCGCCCCGGACGGGGCGGAGACGAGCGCGGCCTTCATCGACGTCCCGCCGACGTCCAGCCCGATGAGCGTCACTTGACCGAGCCCGCGGTGAGGCCGCCGATCAGGTACCGCTCGATGAAGACGAAAAGGATCACAACGGGAACGATAGCGATCAGCGAGGTGGCGAACAGGTACTGCCAGTGCGCCTGGTACTGGGTGACGAACGAGGGGATCGCGACGGTCAGCGGCTGCCGGTTCGGCGACGCGGTGACGGTCAGAGCGACGATGTACTCGTTCCAGGCGGAGATGAACGTGTAGACGACGGCGGTGATGACTCCCGGCGTGGAGATGGGGAGCGTCACTCGGAACAGCGCGCCGATGCGTCCGGCGCCGTCCAGGAAGGCGGCCTCCTCCAGTTCCTTGGGGATGCTGGAGAAGTAGCCGTGCAGGATCCAGATGCAGAACGGCAGGTTGAACGCGGCGTTGACCAGGATCAGCGCCAGCAGCGTGTCGGTCAGGTTGAGCGCGACCATCTCCCGGAAGATGCCGATGACCAGCGCGGTCGGCGCGAACATCTGGGTGACCAGGACGAGCAGCAGGAACGCGCCGCGGCCGCGGAACCGGTTGCGCGCGGTGTAGTACGCGGCGGGCATCGCGCACGCCAGCGTCACCACGGTGGCGACGGCGGCGACGACGAGCGACACCCGCATGTTGGTCCAGATCGGCGCGGCCTTCCACACGTCCACGAAGTTGGACCACTGCCAGTGCCCCGGCAGGTAGGTGCCGGGCGACTTGGTCAGCTCGTGCTCGGTCTTCAGCGAGGTGAGGAACATCTGCAGGTACGGCGCCACGAAGATCAGCGCGACCAGCCACCCCACCCCGGTGAGGACGATCTTGCGGACGGGAGAGCGTTTCATCGGACCTCCTCCCGCCACCGCGTGGCCTTCAGGTACACGAGCACCATCACCAGGATCAGGACGAAGTTGACGACGGCCATCGCGGCGGACTCGCCGACGTGCTGGTCGTAGAACGCGAGCTTGTACATGAAGGTGGTGGTGGTGTCGGTGGCGTGGCCGGGACCGCCCGCGGTCATCGCCCAGATGATCGGGAACGAGTTGAAGACGTTGATCACGTTGATGATGGAGGCGATCAGGACGGCGGGCCGCAGCAGCGGCAGCGTGATCCCGAAGTAGGTGCGGAAGGCGCCGGCGCCGTCGACGCGCGCCGCCTCGTACACGTCGGACGGGATGGACTGGAGCCCGGCGAGGATGACGAACGAGGTGAACGGCAGCGACACGAACACCGCGACCCACATCATCCAGATCATGGCCTGGTGGGGGTGGCCGAGCCAGTTCACCGGCTTGTCGATGACGTGCAGGTCGAGCAGCACGCGGTTGACGAGGCCGGAGTAGTTGTCCAGCATCCACTTCCAGATCAGCGCGGTCATCAGGACCGACGCCGCCCACGGGACGATGACGGCCCAGCGGACGATGCGGCGGCCGGGGAAGCGGGCGTTGAGCAGCTGGCCGACCGCCAGCGACAGCACCATGGTGACGACGACGATGGCGGCGACCCACAGCAGCGTGCGCAGCACCACCGGGATGAGGGCGTCCTCGTCGAACAGGTCGGTGTAGTTGGCCGAGCCGCGGTTGCCGAGCGTCACGCCGGACGAGCTGATCTTCAGCAGCGAGGTGCGGACCATCTCGATGACGGGCCACAGCACCACGACGGCGATGAGCACGATGGACGGGCCGAGCCACAGCAGCGGGACGAGTGCGCGCCCGATGCGCCTGAGCAGGGAGGGGCGGGACGCCGGACGGAGTCCGGCGTCCCGCTTCACGGCGACGTCCTGCACTCAGCCGGCCTTCTGGGCGGTCTGCTGAATGTCGTCGAGCACCTTCTTCGGGTCCTTGTCGGCGACCGAGGTGCCGAGGCTCTGCTTGACGGCACCGGCCACCGCGGACCACGCCGGGTTGCTCGTCGGCGCGAACTTGCTCGTCGGCAGCGCGTCCACGAACTGCTTCATGTACGGGTCGGAGCTGAGCGCGTCACCGGCGGACTTCGTCGTCGGCAGGAAGCCCTCCTTGGCGAGGAACCGCGAGACGTTGTCCTTCTGGTAGAAGAAGTCGAGGAACTTCCTGACGGCCTCCTTGTTCTTGCCGTCGTTCTTCTTGAACGCGTCGAGAACGTCCATGACGCCGAGCGTGTTCGGCTGCGAGCTCGCGTTCTTCACCGGCAGCGAGGTGACCCCGAAGTTCAGGTTCGGGTTCGCCGGGGTGATGAATCCGGCCTTGGTGAACGGGCCGCCGATCGCCATTCCGACCTTGCCCTGGGCGAACTGGTTGAACACCGTCTTGCGGTCGGTGCTCTCCGGGTTCGGCTGGGTCAGCCCGGACTTGTTGAGGTCCTTGAGGAAGTTGAGGGTGTCGACGTTGGCGGGCTGGTTGATCGCCCATTTGCCGGACGAGTCGACCCAGCCGCCGTTGTCGTTCATGGCCCAGGAGAAGAACTCCGCCTGCGCCTCCTCGGGGCCGAGCGGCAGGCCGTAGCCGATGGCGCCGGTCTTCTTGACCTTCTGCGCGTCGGACTTGATGTCGGCCCAGGTCTTGGGGGGGTCGGTGATGCCGGCCTTCTTGAACAGGTCCTTGTTGTAGAACATCAGCCGGGCGCTGGAGATGAACGGCAGCGTGTACTGCTCGCCGTTGAACTTGGCCTGCTCGACGAACGTGGGGGTGAAGTCGCTGAGCGTGGCCGGCGACACGACCTCGGAGGCCTTGTAGAGCAGGCCGTCGCGGGCGAAGTCGGAGAACGCGTTGTAGTTCAGGATGTCGGGGACCTGCTTGGTCTGGACGTAGGTCTTCACCTTGGCGTCCATCTGGGTCCAGTCGACCATCTCCAGGTTCACCTTGTACCCGGAGTTCTTGGCCTCGAAGTCCTTGATCAGGGCGTCCCAGAAGGGCTTGGTGTTGTCGTCGTAGATCGCCGCGACGAATTTGATCGTCTTGCCGTCGGAGTCGTCCCCGCCGGACGAGCTTCCCTTGCCGCATCCGCTGACGCCGAGGGCCACGGTGAGGCCCGCGGCGATGGCGCCGATGAGGTGCCGTTTCATCTGTCCCGCCTTCTTCGGCTCGCACTTGCGGACGCTCCCGCGCGTCCGTGCGTCTTTTCGGCCCGCATGTTCGCGCCGGCTTCGGCCCGGTCACGCGGCGTGCCGTCGCATGACCCCTGGCGCGGTCCTCCCACGGGCGGCGTCGGCCGCCCGTCCCTCCTCCCTTTCGCGCATGAAGAATTGTGCGCGGTGCGATAGCTCACTGAGCACAAACGCGCGTGGTGGCCACGAAGATAAACACTGGTCCGTACCAGTTCAAGAGGTGCATTACGCAAGAGTCTTAACCGTTACCGGAGGGGCTCGTGGTCCGGTGTGCACGCTGGACTGGTCTGGTCGGGCCGTCGCGGGGTCCCGCCATGAGCGTCTGGCACGTTCACTGTGAGCGAACGTGGGGCGTCCGGTCGGTGACAAGGCGGTGACGTGGGGTGATGCCGTCGCACGGCCGGGTCGAGGCGCTGGCCTGCGGTCTGTTTTGCCCCTCTTTACCGGGGTAGCCCGCCGCACGACTCCAAAGGGACGGCGAGGTGACGAGGAGATGAACTTCCGGACGGGGCTCGCCGTCGGCGCGGGCGGCTTCCTGGCCGCGCACGCCGCGGGGCGCTTCGGCCGCCGGATCGTGGACCGGGTGATCGCCCGGTACGAGGCCAAGCTCGAACGGGCCGTGCGCCGGCTGGCCGCCAGGGCCGAGTTCGGCGGACCGCTGGCCAAGGCCGCGCTGGCCGGAGCCAGGGCGCTCTACGAGGGGAAGTCGCCGGCCCGCGCGCTGCTGAGCGCCGGGTGGACCGCGCTGAAGGAGACGCTCAAGCGGCTCTTCGGCGGCGGCCGGCGCGGCGGGCTGACCAACATCGTCGAGCAGATCGACGTCGGCGCGCCCTGCCGGCTCGTCTACGACCAGTGGACGCGCTTCGAGGACTTCCCGTCCTTCATGAAGAAGGTGGTGAGCGTCGACCAGGCGTCCGAGCAGAAGCTGAACTGGAAGGCGAAGATCTTCTGGTCGAGCCGGAGCTGGCAGTCGACGATCGTGGAGCAGGTCCCCGACCGGCACATCGTCTGGCGGTCCAAGGCCGCCAAGGGCCGGGTGGACGGGACCGTCAGCTTCCACGAACTGGCGCCCGAGCTGACCCGCGTCCTGCTCGTCCTGGAGTACCGCCCCGGCGGGCTCTTCGAGCGGACCGGCAACCTGTGGCGCGCGCAGGGCCGCCGCGTCCGGCTGGAGCTCAAGCACTTCCGCCGCCACGTCATGACCCGGTCGCTGACCGCCCCCGCCGAGGTCGAGGGGTGGCGCGGCGAGATCCATGACGGCGAGGTCGTCAGGGCCCCGTGAACGACCCGCAGTGAACAGACCCCCGAAACCGACATGTGCGGAGGCACGCACCATGAAACGCGGAACGAAGGTGGGCCCGGTGCCCATCGGCCAGATCGCCAAACGGCTCCCGGTCGGCCGCAAGAGCCCCTCGGGCCTCGGCCGGATCACGCAGAACCTGCCGAGCGGCATCCCCGGCGGCAAGGCGCTCGGCGCCACCGGCGGCGTCCTGCTCGGCGCCGGAGCCGCCGTCGCGGCGAGCCGTGCGCTCGGCCGCCGCGGCGGTCAGGGCGACGAGCCCGAGCCCGTGCAGGGCGGCGCGTCCGACGAGGTCGACGAGGCCAAGGGCGGCGGAACGTCCGCGAAGGGCACCGCAGGCAAGGCCGTGGACAAGGCCAAGGACACCGCCGAGAAGGCCAAGGACACCGCTGGCAAGCCCGCCGAGAAGGCCGGTGAGAAGGGCAAGGGCCTGTTCGGCCGGCTCAAGGACACCGTCGGCGGCATCCTGAAGAAGGGCGGCGGCAAGGGCGGCGGTGGCAAGAAGGTCAAGGTCACCAACATCATCGAGCACACCGACATCGGTGCGCCGCGCCGCCTGGTGTACGACCAGTTCACGCAGTTCCAGGAATTCCCGTCCTTCATGAAGAAGGTCATCAGCGTCGACCAGGCGGACGAGGAGAAGCTGAACTGGCAGGCGAAGATCTTCTGGTCCAAGCGGACCTGGGAGGCGACGATCATCGAGCAGGTGCCGGACGAGCACGTCGTCTGGCGCTCCAAGGCCCCCAAGGGCCACGTGGACGGGACGGTCAGCTTCCATGAGCTGGCGCCGAACCTCACCCGCGTCCTGGTCGTCCTGGAGTACCACCCGCAGGGCCTGTTCGAGCGCACCGGCAACATCTGGCGCGCGCAGGGCCGCCGCGTCCGGCTGGAGCTCAAGCACTTCCGCCGGCACGTGATGACCCAGTCGCTGACCCACGCCGACGAGATCGAGGGCTGGCGCGGCGAGATCCGCGACAGCGAGGTCGTCAAGACCCACGAGGACGCGCTGAAGGAGGAGGACGCCGAGTCCGGGAACGGGCGGAAGGCCAAGAGCGAGTCCGCCTCCAAGAGCACCCGCGGCGCCGACGCCAAGGACAGCAAGGACAGCAAGGACGCCAAGGACAGCAAGGACACGAAGGACGGCAAGACCGCCAAGGACAAGGAGTACGAGGAGGCCTCCCGGTAGGCCGGGCGCGGGCGGTCAGCGGATCATCCGCGCCAGCTCGACGCGCGAGCGGATCCCGAGCCGGGTGAAGACGTTGCGGAGATGGTGGTCGATGGTCCGCGGGCTGAGCAGCAGCCGCGCCGCGATCTCCCGGTTGGTGGCGCCCTCGGCGACCATCCGGGCGATGTGCGCCTGCTGCGCGGTCAGGCCGGTCAGCGCGGGCGGCTCCCCGGGCCCGGAGGCGGTGCGCGGTGCAGCGGTCTCCGGGTCCGGGGCCGGGCCCGCGTCGCCCGCCGCGCGGAGTTCGGCGCGGGCCTGACCGGTCCACGGGACGGCGCCGTACCGCTCGAAGATCCGCAGCGCGGTGCGCAGGTGCTCGCGGGCGGCGCGCGGGCGCCGGCCGCGCCGCAGCCGCGCGCCGAACAGCAGCTCGGTGCGGGCCAGCTCGAACACCGCGTCCGCGGACTCGTGCAGCCGCAGCACCTCGGTGAAGTGCGCGGCGGCCTCGTCGTCGCACTCGGCGAGCAGCGCGGCGCAGCGGCGGGCGAGCGCGAGCCGTCCCGCGGTGCGGGTCGCGTCCGCCGAGCGGGTGAAGTCCTCGGCCGCGCGGACGGCGCGCGCCCGGTGGCCGGTGTAGGCCAGCGCCTCCACCAGGTGCGGGGCGGCGAGCAGCCGGGCCAGCGGGTGCGCCAGGCCCGCGCCGCCGGGCAGCCGCAGCCGGGCGGGGGGGTGGCCGGGACGGTCCGCGGGCAGGGCCAGGGAGGGGGG